>DASUOW010000239.1:0-14936 GCA_036276435.1 Gemmatimonadales bacterium | reverse complement strand
CATCCGGCCGCGGGCCGCGGCGCGAGTCGGGCCGCGGCTGTCGCGTGGGCTCCGGTGGCAGTTCGAGCGCGGGCACGAGGTCCGTTTCCGGCGCCTCGAACACCGGCGCCGTCCCGCCCTGGCCCAGTTGCCGCAGGCCCTCGTACAGCACCACGCTCACCGCGTTCGCCAGGTTCAGGCTCCGCACCTCGCCCGCCGTGGGGATGCGGTAGCAGCGCGCGCGGTGCTTCTCGACGATGCGCGCCGGCATCCCGTCCTTCTCGTTGCCGAACACGAGCACGCTGTTCTTCCGGAACGGCGCCTTCGTGTAGTCCACGCGCGCATCCGGCGTGAAGTAGATGCAGCGGTCGCGGCTGATGGCGTCGCGGAAGGCGAACCAGTCGGGGTGCTCCCAGAGGTCCACCTTGTCGCGATACTCGAGCGCCGCGCGCTTCACGTCGTGCCCCTCGAGCGAGAAGCCGAGCGGACCGATCAGGTGGAGCGGGACGTCGGCGCCGGCGCACAGGCGCATCACGTTGCCGGTGTTCGGCGGGATCTGGGGTTCGATCAACGCCACGTGCAGGGTCATCAGCCGCCTCTCGTGTGCATTTCACGCCGCGGATCGGCACGCAGGCTTTCCAACTGGTAGAGGGCGCTCCGATCGGGCGCGGCCAGCCGCGCTTCGGCACCCCGGTCGGCACGCGCCGACCATGTCCTTCGAATCAGTTCCGCGATCTCCGCATCGGTGGCCCCGCTGCGCAGTGGTTCGCGCAAGTCGGTGCCCTCGGCGGCGTACAGGCAGAGGAACCACGTGCCGTCGGCCGTGACGCGGCTGCGGTCGCAGCTGCGGCAGAACGGCTCCGTCGTCGAGGCGATGATGCCGAACACCGTGCCGTCCGGCAGCCGGAAGCGCTCGGCCGGCGCGGGCCCCGTCGAGGGAATCGCCTCCACGCCACCGAAATGCGCGCCGATGCGCTCGAGCATCTCGCGCCGTGCCACCACGTCGCCGTACGACCAGCGGGTGGCGCCGCCCACGTCCATGTACTCGATGAATCGCACTTCCGCGTGCTCGCGACGACCGTACTCCAGCAGGTCGACCAGCTCGTCGTCGTTGAACCCGCGGATGACGACGGCGTTGAGCTTGGTGCCGGTGAAGCCCGCCTCGTGGGCGGCACGCACGCCGTCGAGAATGTCCGCGTGGCGGTCGGTGCGCGCGAACGCCAGCGCCCGGTCGGGCCGCAGCGTGTCGAGGCTCACCGTGACGCGGTCCAGTCCCGCCACCTTCAGCGCCTCGGCGTACCGGCGCAGCAGCAGGCCGTTCGTGGTGAGCGCGATCTCGTCGACCCGCGCCACCGCCCGGATCCGCGCCACCAGGGCCGGCAGGTCATGGCGCAGCAGCGGCTCGCCGCCCGTCAGGCGCACCTTCGAGGTACCCAGCCCCGCGAAGATGCGCACCAGCCGCTCGAGCTCCTCGAAGCTCAGGAGCGAAGCGCGCGGGAGCCAGACGTAGTTCTCCTCCGGCATGCAGTACCGGCAGCGCATGTTGCACCGGTCGGTGACCGAGAGCCGGAGACTGCCGAGCGGCCGCTCGAAACGGTCGAGGGCCGGCGAGAATCCAGGTGTCGTCACGCGGGGAAATCTAATCGCATGGTGCGGTTAGCTGGCCTGCCCGGCCTCGGGACGGGCCGGCACGGCACCGCCCGGAGCCGTCGGATCTACCCAGCCCACCGTACCGTCGGCGTAGTACTCCCGCTTCCAGATGGGCACGCGACGCTTCACTTCCTCGATGACGTACCGGCACGCCGAGAACGCCTCGTCACGATGCGGAGCCGCCGCAGCCACCGCCACCGCCGCATCGCCGATCTCCAGTGCGCCAACGCGATGCTCGAGCGCGACTTGCGCCATCGGCCACCGCTCGTGCGCCTCGGCGAGGATGGCGGCGCACTCCTTCTCCGCCATCGGTGCGTAGGCAGAGTACTCGAGGCGCTGCACCGCGCGGCCGCCGTGATGGTCACGCACGAGCCCGAGGAAGGACGCGATGCCGCCACGCTCGGGCGACGTCACGGCGGCGATCAGCCCGGTCAGGTCGAGCGGCGACTCCCGCAGGAATGGCACCTCAGCCTCCCGCAAGCGGCGGCAGCACAGCCACTTCGTCACCGTCCTCGAGCGGCGTATCAGGCGGCGCCTGGGTCTGGTTGCGGGCAAGCAGTGGTCGGGCCGGCAGTCCGGCGCCACCGGGCAGCGCGAGCACTCGGTCGAGCACCGACTGCAGCGTGGCGGGCCGCGGCAACTCGAGCACCAGGCGCTCGGCGCCCAGCAATTCCGCAAAGCGCGCGAACAAAAGCACTTGCACCGTCACGACGTCGGACGTCGGGGTCATGAGGCAAGTATTGCGAATGCTGCGACGCCCATCAAGCCGCCGACGAAACGAAAACGGGCCGCCGAAGCGGCCCGGGCACGACGCACCATCCTCACCTACATGTTCTCGTCGTCGTCATCGTCGTGATCGTCGACGGGGATGTAGTCCTCGTCGGCGACGAGCGCACGCAACTCCTTGCTGGGCTTGAACACCGGCACGGGACGCGCGGCCACTTCCACCGGCTCGCCCGTGCGCGGGTTGCGCGCCATGCGCGTCTTGCGCTTGCGGATCTTGAAGGTGCCGAAGCCGCGCACCTCGATGTTCTGCTGATCCTTCAGCGCGTGCTTCACGGCGTCGAGGAAGGCATCGACGACGCGGGCGCAATCCTTCTTGGAGATCATCGGACCTGACGTCCGCGCGATCGCCTCGGTGACGCGCTCGACGAGATCGGCCTTGGTCATGTATCCCCCGGAGTAGTCTGGGCGAGCCCCGGACAGGGCTTCCTGACCGGCGATACTATGGGCTTAGCTGTTGTCTGTCAAGAGCTTGGAGCCTTCGGTCAGGCTCCGAGCAGCCGCCGGAACTCGGCGAAGTGGGGGTACGCATCATGCGGGCCGGGTGCCGCCTCGGGGTGATACTGCACCGCGAAGACCGGAAGTGACCGGTGCCGGAGCCCCTCGACGCTGCCGTCGTTCAGGTTCACGTGGGTCACTTCGAGGTCCGGCGCCCCGGGGACGGCCTCTCCCTCGCCCTTCACCGCGAACCCGTGGTTCTGGGTGGTGATGAGCACCTTGCCCGTGGGGATCTCCTTCACCGGGTGATTCCCGCCCCGGTGGCCATAGGGCAGCTTGTAAGTGGAGCCGCCGAAGGCCAGACCCACCAGCTGGTGCCCCAGGCAGATCCCGAACGTCGGCAGGCCGCCCTCGCTCAGCTCCCGGATGGTCTTGAAGGCGTAGGTGAGGGCCGCCGGGTCGCCCGGGCCGTTGGAGATGAACAGCCCCTTGGGCTCGAGCTTCCGGATTTCGGCCGCCGACGTCGTCGCCGGCACCACCGCCACCCGGCAGCCCGCCTCGGCGAGCATCGTGACGATGTTGCGCTTCATCCCGAAGTCCATCGCCACCACCAGCGGACCCTCTCCCTCCTCGTAGCGCTCGGTCACCGTGGCCTGCGAGGCGAGGTCGAGCCCCTCCATGCTGGGCGACGCCATGAGCTGCTTCTTGAGGGCCTCGGACGGCTCGGTGCCCTCGGCGATCACGCCGCGCATCGCCCCCAGCTCCCTCAAGTGCCGCGTGAGGCGCCGGGTATCGACGTTCTCGATGACGGGGACGTTCGATCGGGCAAGCCATTCGCCCAAGCCGACTTCCGCGCGCCAGTTCGAGTAGGTTCTGGAGAGCTCGCGCACCACCACCCCGGACACCTGCGGCTTCGAGGACTCCATGTCCTCGACATTGATGCCGTAGTTGCCGATCATCGGCGCCGTCATGACGACGATCTGGCCGAGATAGCTGGGGTCGGTGAACGTTTCCTGATAGCCGGTGAGGTTGGTGGTGAACACCACCTCACCGAATGCGGGGTCGATGGGGCGTGGAGTGGTTCCGGCGAACCACGCCCCATCCTCGAGCAGGACGAAGGCCGGGCGTTCGGTCACTGCTTCGGCGCGGGAGCGGCCGGAGCCGGGGCCGAAGGAGTGGCGGCCGGCGCCTCACCCGTCGTGGGCGCGGGGACCGGCGTGGCGCCCTGCAGCGGGGCCGGCGTGCTCGTGCTCGGCGCCGGGACGGCGGCACCCGCCTTCCGCAGCTGCTCCTGCAGTTCGCTGCCCGCGGGCCCGCGCCGCACCAGCGAGAGCAGCAGGGACAGCACGAGGAAGATCCCGCCGCACCACCAGGTGGCCTTCGTCAGGATGGTCACGGCCTGGCGGCCGCCCAGGACCGTCTCGGTGCCGCTCCCGCCGAGGGAGGCGAGGCCACCGCCCTGCCCGGCCTGGAGGAGAACCACGACCGAGAGCAGCAGGGCGTCGATGATGAGCAGCGTCAGGAGCAGCGCGAACATGTCGGTCCGAATCCTCGAAGTAAGCCGCCAAAGGTAGTCAGGACAGCCACTTCCGGCAACGCGTCACCCACCCATCCCCACGATCTCGGCCCAGCCCTCGGCGTCGAGGCTGGCCCCGCCGACCAGGACGCCGTCGATCTCCGCCTCGGCCACGAGGCCCAGGGCGTTGCCTGCGTTCACGCTGCCGCCGTAGAGGACCGGCACGCGCGACGTGACGCCGTGCCGCTGGAAGACCGTCCGGATGAACGCGTGCACCGCCGACGCGTCGGCCGGCTTCGCCACCTTGCCCGTCCCGATGGCCCAGACCGGCTCGTACGCGATGACCAGCGCCGCCGCCTGCTCCGCGGGCAGGCCGTCGAGCACGGCGTCGAGCTGCCGCGCCACGACCGCCTCGGTGCGGTCCGCCTCGCGCTCGTCGATCTTCTCGCCGACGCAGAGCAACGGCTGGAGACCGGCGGCGAACAGCGCGCGCACCTTCTTCGCGGTCTCCGCATCGGTCTCGCCGAAGACGTGCCGGCGCTCGGAGTGGCCCACGAGGGCGCCGCGCCCGCCGGCGCCCTGCACCATGGCGCAGGATGTCTCGCCGGTGAAGGCGCCCTTCTCCTCCCAGTGCACGTTCTGCGCGCCCACCGAGACGTCGGCGCGGCGCGCCATGGCCTGCGAGACGGTCTGCAGCGAGACCGCGGGCGGGAAGAACCACAGCGCGCGGTGCTCGCGCGGCGCGGTGAGTTCGAGGAATCGTTCCGCGAACGCCGCAGCCACGGCGGGCGGATGGTACATCTTCCAGTTCGCGGCGTAGATCAGCGGGCGGCTCATGCGTCGTCGAGCGCCGCGACGCCCGGCAGCACCTTGCCCTCGAGGAACTCGAGCGACGCGCCGCCACCGGTGGAAACGTGCGTCATCCTGTCCTCGAGCCCCACCTGCGCCACCGCCGCCGCCGAATCGCCGCCGCCGACCACCGTGATGGTGCCGTGCGCCGTGGCGCTCGCCATCGCGTTCGCGACACCCAGCGTGCCCTTGTCGAAGGGCGGCGTCTCGAACACGCCCATCGGCCCGTTCCACACCACGGTGCCTGCCTTCGCGATGCGGTCGGCGAAGAGCTTCACCGTCTCGGGGCCCACGTCGAACATCGCCCACCCCGCGGGGATCCGGTCGCGAGCGATGGTCTGCGTGAGCGTGCCCGGCTCGAGCTTCTGCCCGATGACGGCATCGACCGGCAGGATCAGCTTGTCGCCGCCGCGCGCCAGCAGCTGCTTCGCCATCTCGACGCGATCGGCCTCCACGAGCGAGGTGCCCGTCTCGAGGCCCATCGCCTTGAAGAAGGTGCAGGCCATGGCGCCGCCGATGAGGATGGCGTCCACCTTGGGCAGCAGCGCCTCGATCAGGTCCACCTTGCCCGACACCTTGGCCCCGCCAAGTACGGCGACGAACGGTCGCTTCGGCTGGTCGAGCGCCTGGCCGAGGTACTTGAGCTCCTGCTCCATGAGGAAGCCGGACACGGCGGGCTTCACGAACCGCGCGACCGCCTCGGTGCTCGCGTGCGCGCGGTGCGCCGAGCCGAACGCGTCGTTGACGTAGATGTCGCCGAGGCGCGCGAAGGCCTTTGCGAGTTCCTCGTCATTCTTCTCCTCGCCCGGGTGGAAGCGGGTGTTCTCCGCCACGGCCACGCCGCCGCGCGGCAGGTGCTTGGTGGCGTGCACGGCCGCATCGGAGAGCGGGTCGGTGAGGAATTCCACCGGCGCCCCCAGCAGCTTCTCGAGCTCGCGCACCACGGGCTTCATCGAGAACTCCGGGTCGGGCCCCTTCTTCGGGCGCCCGAGGTGCGACATGAGGATGACGCGCGCCCCCTGGTTGCGGAGGAACGCGATGGTGGGCAGCGCCGCCCGGATCCGGGTGTTGTCGGTCACGGCGCCGTCCTTGATCGGACAGTTGAAGTCCACCCGCACGAGCGCGCGCTGCCCGTTGAGCGCGCGCTCGTTCTCCATGCTGGTCTGGGCCAGGTCGCGAATGGAACGCTTCATCACTTCGCCCCGATGAAGCGCAGCAGGTCCACGCAGCGGGCCGAGTAGCCCATCTCGTTGTCGTACCAGGCGGTGACGTTGACGAGGGTGCCGTCGACCACGTTGGTGCTCTGCAGGTCCACGGTGCTCGACGCCAGGTTGCCGATGTAGTCGGTGGAGACCAGCGGCTCGTCGCTCACCGCGAGCACGCCCTTGAGCGCGCCCTCGGCCGCGGCGCAGAAGGCGGCGTTCACCTCGGCGACGGTGGTCTTCTTCTCGACGTTGGCGGACAGCATGACCACCGACACGTCGGGCGTGGGCACGCGGAGCGCGACGCCGTCGATCCTGCCCTTCACCTCGGGGATCACGAGGCTCGTGGCCTTCGCGGCGCCCGTGGTGGTCGGGATGATGCTCAGCGCGGCCGCGCGGGCGCGGCGCAGGTCCTTGTGCGGCAGGTCGAGGATGTTCTGGTCGTTGGTGTACGAGTGCACCGTGGTCATGAACGCGTTGACGAAGCCGAACTGCTCCCGGACGACGTGCACGACGGGCACGAGGCAGTTCGTGGTGCAGCTCGCGTTGGAGAGCACGTGGTGCTTCGCCCCGTCGTACTTGGCGTGGTTCACGCCGTACACGATGGTGATGTCCTCGCCCTTGGCCGGCGCCGAGATGACGACCTTCTTCGCGCCCGCCTCGATGTGCTTGGCGGCCTGCTCGCGATCGGTGAAGCGGCCGGTGGACTCGAGCACGAGGTCGACGCCGAGCTCCTTCCAGGGCAGCTTGGCCGGGTCCTTCTCGGAGAGCACACGCATGCGGTCGCCGTCGACGATGAGCGCGTCGCCCTCGGCCGACACGGTGCCGTCGAAGCGGCCGTGCACCGAGTCGTACTTGAGGAGGTGGGCCAGCGTCTTCGTGTCGGTGAGGTCGTTCACAGCGACGAAGTCGATGTCCGTGATACCCATGCGGCGCGCGGCGCGCACGACGTTGCGGCCGATGCGGCCGAATCCGTTGATGCCAACCTTGATGGCCATTCCGGCTCTCCCGTAGTTCGTGAATCGAATCGCGGAGGAACGCTTCCGTCCCTCACATGCTGCCCGGCACCGGCAACGGTGCCCGGGCGAAGGTCACGGCCTCGACCCGCGTCGCCCCTGCGGCCTGCAGCGCCTCCGCCGCGGCGACCAGGGTCGCGCCCGTGGTACAGACGTCATCGACGAGCACCAATCTATCCGGGACGGTCCCTGCCGCCATGAAGGCGGCGTGAACGTTCGCGGCCCGGGCCGACGGGGCCAGCGCCGTCTGGGACCGGGTCTCCCGGGCCCGCGTCAGCAGGCCCGGCCGGACCGCCAGCCCGGCCACGCCGCCGAGGGCCAGCGCCAACACCTCGGCCTGGTTGTAGCCGCGGCTCCGCCGTCGCGCGCGCCCGAGCGGAACCGGCACCAGCACGGTTCCCCGCTCCAGCGGCTCGAGTCCGCGCATCGCATCGGCCAGCGGACGGGCCATGCCTGGCCAGCCGCCGTACTTGAGGTGATGCACGGCCTCGCGGGCACTCCCCTCCAGCCAGACCGCGCTGCGCACCCGGCCCAGGGCCGGGGCCCAGTCGGCGCAGAAGCGGCAGCCGAGGTCCGGCAAGCCGGGCTGGCCGCAGCGTTGGCAGAAGGGTGGCGGAAGCCGGCGCCAGCGGGCGCGGCACAGGGAACAGGCGAGCGCGTCCCATTCCCGCTCGGCGAGGCTGGCCCTGCAGAGCATGCATTCGCCGGGGAGGAGCAATCGCTCCACCGCCACGGCGAGTGCCCGGAGGTCAGCCCAGGCGACCATGCACGGCGGCGCGCATCGCGTCCACCGGCGCCCGCTTGGAGGGGAACCAGCGTTCGAAGGCGGCGGCGCCCTGCGCGATGAGCATCTCGCGGCCGTCGGCCGCGCGCAGGCCGCGCTCGCGGCAGGCATGCACCCACGGCGTCTCGCCGGGCCGATATACCAGGTCGAGGGCGACGCGCGCGGCCGGCACCTCGTCGCACGTGATCGGCTGCGCATCGTCGTCGCCGAGACCGAGGGGCGTCGCGTTGATGCAGGCCACGCACTCCTCGGGGCCGGCGGGCGTGGCGCCGAGCCCCGTGGCCCACGCCATGAAGTCGCGCGCACGGTCGGCGTCCCGCGAGCGCACGGCGAGGCGCGCCCCCGCGGCGATCGCCGCAGCCGCCACCGCATGGGCCGAGCCGCCGGTGCCGAGCACCAGCCACGGGCCCTCCGGCACGCCGAGCCACTCGAGCGCCGACAGCACGCCCGCCACGTCGGTGTTGTCGCCGGCGAGCTCGGCACCGTCGCCCCAGAAGGTGTTGCACGCGCCGAGTCGGCTCACCAGTTCGCTCGGCTGGGTGACGGCGCGCGCCGCTGCGCTCTTGTGCGGCACCGTGACGTTACCGCCCCCGCCCTGCCGCGCGAGTACGCGCATCACCGATGGCACATCCTCGGCGGTACAGCGCAGTGCGACGTACACCGCGTCGATGCCCAGCACGCGGAACGCCGCGTCGTGCATGGCCGGCGAGAGCGAATGCCCCACCGGATCGCCGAGCACCGCGAAGACACGGGTCCTAGCGCTCGCCACTGGTGCGCTCCCGTGCCAGGCGCTCCACCACCGCGTCAAGCATGGACTCGAGGCGATGATACGTATCCCGATAATCGGCGATGTCGCCGCCGAACGGATCGGGCACCTCGGCCGCCTCGCCCGAGAGACCCGCATACTCGCCGAGGACGTGCACCTTCTCCTCCGGCGCCACGGCCAGCGCGCGCTGGCGATGCGAACGCGACATGGTGAGGATGAGGTCCGCCGCCGCCGCGACCTCGGGCGTGAGCAGCCGGGCGCGGTGGGCGGACAGGTCCACGCCCTGCTCGAGGCCGACGAGGTAGGCGCCCTCGGACGCCGGGGCGCCATCCCACGCGCCGGTCCCGGCCGACGACACCACGACGTCGGCGAGTCCCCGCTGCGCCACGCGGGCGCGCAGGATCCCCTCCGCCATGGGGGTGCGGCAGGTGTTGCCCGTGCAGACCAGCAGGATGTGCATGTCGTGCCGTGTCTCGCTCATGGTCAGGGCGCCAGGCGCCCGATGCGGCGCCGCAGCTCGGCGCGCGGGATGGCACCTTCGCGGATGATCCGGGACACCGGCGTCGTGCAGTCCACCAGCGTGGAGGGCGGCACGTTGCCCAGCACGCCGCCGTCGAGCACCAGCAGGAGGCCGTCGTCCACGGCGCTCCGGAACAGCACCTCGGCACCCTCGGCCCCGGGTGCCGGGGGCGAGCCCGGCCGGTTGGCGGAGGTGGACGTGACCGGATGCCCGAGCCGGTCGATGAGGTGCGCCATCGCCTTGTGCCCCGTGTGCCGCACCGCGATGCCGCCCTCGGCGCCGCGCAGCGCGTCGGGCAGCTTGCCCTCGCCGCCGGGCAGTGCCAGCGTGAGGGGACCGGGCCAGAACTCGTCGGCCATCGCCTGGGCCGCAGTGTTGAACACGAGCCCGTACATCTCCGCCATGGCCCGGCTCGCCACCAGCAGCAGGAAGGGCTTTCGCGGCGGCCGTCCCTTCAGCGCCGCGAGCGCCGCCAGCGGGCCGTCCTCGGGCGCCGACCCGACCCCGTAGACCGTCTCGGTGGGATACGCGAGCAGTCCGCCCCGCGCGAGGTGCGCGCGTACCTGCCCGGAGATCGCCTCCGCGTCCGCGATGGAGCGGAGGGCGAGCATCAGAGGAACTGCCCGGCGAGCACCTCGGCGAGCACGAGGTCGTCGGCGGTCGTGATCTTGAGATTCCGCGGATCGCCGGCGACGAGCCGCACGCGGCCGCCGAGCCGCTCCACGAGGAAGGCGTCGTCGGTGCCGGAGACGCCGTCGGCCTTCGCCTGCGCATGCGCCTGCGCGAGCAGCGCGCGCGGGAAGCCCTGCGGCGTCTGCGCACGCCAGAGCCCGTCCCGCGGCACCGTGCGCGCGACATGGCCCCCGTCGTCCGACTGCTTCAGGGTGTCGGCCACCGGCACGGCGGGCACGGCGCCCTCCCCCGCGCGTGCCGCGGCGATGACCGCGTCGAGCACGTCACGCGTCACGAACGGCCGAGCCGCGTCGTGCACCAGCACGATGCTGCACGTGGCGTCGAGCGCGCCGAGCCCGCGGGACACCGAATCGCTGCGTTCCGCGCCGCCGGCCACGACGCGCAGGCCGTTGCCGAGGTGCGGCGCGAGCCAGTCGGGTGGCGCCGCCGCGTCGTCCGCCGGGAGCGCCACGATCACCTGTCGCACTTCGGGATGGCACGAGAACGGGCGGATGGCCCGCAGCAGCATCGGGATGCCCGCGATGGGGAGATACTGCTTGGGCCGGCTGCCGCCGAGTCGCACGCCGCGGCCGGCGGCGACGATGACGACCCCCACGTCACGCGGCGATGGCACGGACCAGGTCGCTCACGTTGTCGAGGCGCACGAGTTCGGCGCCGGGAATGCTGACGAGGCTCTTCGCCGCGCCGAAGATGCGCGTGAACCCGAGGCGCGATGCCTCGGAGACGCGCCGCTCGATGCCCGCCGAGGGACGGATCTCGCCACCCAGGCCGATCTCGCCCAGGAAGAGCGCGTCGGCCGGCGCGGGACGATCCTTGAGGCTCGACAGCAGTGCCGCCGCCACCGCCAGGTCGGCGCCCGGCTCGACGAGCCGCACGCCAGCGGTGGCCTGCACGAAGACGTCGAGGTCCGCGAACGACACCCCTGCCCGCCGGTCGAGCACGGCGAGCAGCACCGCGAGCCGCTTGGGATCGAGCCCCGTCGCGACGCGCTGCGGCGTGCCGAAGCCGGCGCGGGCCGCGAGCGCCTGCACTTCCACGAGCACGGGGCGCGTGCCCTCCATCAGGGCCGTCACCGCGCTGCCGCTCACCGTCGACGAACGCGCGGCGAGGAACAGCGCCGAGGGGTTCGTCACGGGCTCGAGTCCCTGTTCCGTCATGGAGAACACGCCGAGCTCGTCGACGGGGCCGAAGCGGTTCTTCGTCGCGCGCAGCAGGCGGTAGTCGAGCGCGCTCTCGCCCTCGAAGTAGAGCACCGTGTCCACGATGTGCTCGAGCGTCTTGGGGCCGGCGATGCTGCCGCCGCGGGTGACGTGGCCCACCACGAACACCGCCGTGCCGGTGGCTTTCGCGAAGCGCATCAGCAGGCCGGCGCACTCGCGCACCTGGCCCACGTTCCCCGGCGCGCTCTCCAGCGTCTCGGTGGCGACCGTCTGGATGGAGTCGAGGATGAGCACGTCGGCGTTGATCGCGGCCGCGTTGGCGAGCACCGACTCGAGGAGCGTCTCGCCGATGGCGTGCACCGCCCCGGCTCCTTCGCCCAGCCGGTCGGCCCGCAGGCGCAGCTGGTCGGCCGACTCCTCGCCGCTGGCATAGAGCACCGTGCGGCCCGCCGCCTCGAGCCGTGCGGCCACCTGCAGCAGCAGCGTGGACTTGCCGATGCCCGGCTCGCCCCCGATGAGCGTGAGCGAGCCCGGCACGAGGCCCCCGCCGAGCACGAAGTCGAACTCGCGCATGCCGGTGCGCCACCGCTCGAGCGACGTGGCCGACAGGTCCCGCAGGCGCAAGGGCGGCGTGGCGGGCATCCGGAGCGCGCTGCGCCCGGTCTCGCCGCGCAATCCCGCCTTCCCGCCGGGGATCACCATCGGCTCCTCGGCCACGGTGTTCCACGCGCCGCAGCCGTCGCAGCGCCCGGTCCACTTCGAGTGCTCGTGGCCGCACTCGGTGCAGCGATAGACCGACCGCGCCCGCGCCATCACTCGCCCTCGTCGCGCTGGGTCAGGTTGTCGAAGCGGGTGTACTCGCGGTTGAAGCGCAGGTGCACGTCGCCCGTCGGGCCGTTGCGGTGCTTGGCGAGCATGATCTCGGCGAGGCCGCGCTTCGACTCGTCCTCGCGGTCGTAGTACTCCGCGCGGTGGATGAACATCACGAGGTCGGCGTCCTGCTCGATGGCGCCGGAGTCGCGCAGGTCGGAGAGGATCGGCTTGCGCTCGCCGCCGCGCTGCTCCGAGGCGCGCGAGAGCTGCGAGAGCGCCACGACGGGCACGCCGAGTTCCTTCGCGAGGCCCTTGAGCGAGCGCGAGATGTCGGAGATCTCCTGCACCCGGTTGTCCGAGTACTCCGGGCTCCGCATGAGCTGCAGGTAGTCCACGATGATGATCTGGACGTCGTTCTCGGCCTTGAGGCGCCGCGCCTTGGAGCGCATCTCGAGCAGCGTGAGCGCCGGGGTGTCGTCGATCCACACCGGGCACTGCTGCAGCACGCCGGCCGCGCGCGCGAGCTTGGTGAAGTCGAAGTCGCGCAGCATGCCGCGCCGCACCAGCTGGCTGTCCACCCGCGCCTCGGCGGTGAGCATGCGCTGCACCAGCGACTCCTTGGACATTTCGAGCGAGAAGATCGCCACCCCGTGCTGCTCCACCGCCGCGTGCGTGGCGATGTTGAGCACGAAGGCCGTCTTGCCCATGGAGGGGCGCGCGGCCACGATGACCAGTTCGCCCCCCTGGAAGCCCGACGTCAGGTTGTCCAAATCTGTGAAGCCCGACGGCACGCCGGTAATCGCCTTGCCGCTCTTCTGGAGCGTTTCGATGCGCTCCATCGTCGGCCACAGCATCTCCTTGAGGCGCGCGAACCCCTCGTCGCTGCGCTGCTGGGAGACCTGGAAGATCCGCGACTCGGCCGCGTCGAGCAGCTCGGAGGCGGTGGTGTGGCCGTCGTAGGCCTCGGTGATGATGCCGGTGGCCGTCTCGATGAGCTTGCGGAGGATCGCCTTTTCCTTGACGATCTTCGCGTGGAACTCGAGGTTGGCCGCGGTCGGGACCGAGTCGGCCAGCTCGGCCACGTAGTCGTAGCCGCCGATCGAGTCGAGCTCGCCGCGGCGGATGAGCTCGTCGCGCAGCGTGATGTGGTCGATGACCGTCCGCCGCTCGGTGAGCGCCACCATGGCGCGGAACAGCCGCCGGTGCGCCTCGCGGTAGAACATGTCGTCGGTGAGGAGCTGCGCCGCGCTGAGCGACGCATCCTGGTCCAGCAGCATCGCCCCCAGCACCGCCTGCTCGGCCTCGTTGCTCCAGGGCGCCGAACGGGTGCTGAAGGCCTCAGCGATCGAGGAGCTGGCGGGCGATTCGGACATCATCCCAGGTCGGCTTCTTCCAGTTCGGGTTGCGCAGCAGCGCAGCCGGATGATACGTGACGACGAGCGGGATCCCGTTGTAGCGGTGCACCTTGTTGCGGAGCTCGCCCAGCCCCTTCTTCACCCCCAGCAGCCCTTCCGCCGCCGTGCCGCCGAGCGCCATGATGACGTCGGGCTTCACCAGCTCGATCTGGCGGCGCAGGTACGGCAGGCACGCCGCCATCTCATCGGGCAGCGGCTTGCGGTTCTGCGGCGGCCGGCACTTCACGATGTTCGCGATGAACACCGTCTCGCGCGGCAGGCCGATCGACTCCAGGATCTTGTCGAGCAGCTGCCCCGCCTGACCCACGAACGGGCGGCCCGTCTGGTCCTCCGTGGCGCCGGGCCCCTCGCCGACGAGCATCAGCTTCGCCTTCGGGTTGCCCTCGCCCGGCACCGTGCGCGTGCGGCTCTCGGCGAGGCTGCAGCGGGGGCAGCCCGCGATCATGTCGGCCACGGCCTGCAGCGTCGGCAGCTCGCGGAACTCGTTCTCGAGCAGCACGTCGTCGGTGACGATCTCGAGTCCCGGCCCCGGGATGGGCGGCGCGCCGTCACGCCACGACTTGCCGCCGCCCGGCCGCTCGGCCTTCGCCGGCTTTTCCGGACGCGCCTTGTCCAGCTTGTCCCCATGCACCTTCGCGGGGGCATCCGCCGCCGGGCGCGCCCGACCCGACTTCCCGCCCGCCTTCTTCGCCGCCACGTCCGTATCCTCCACCGCCCGGGGCACCATCGCACCGGGCAGGATCACTTCGTTGCCGCCGAGCTCCGCCTGCTGCGCGAGATAGCGCCGCCGCAGTTCGTCAGCCAAGGAGCCGCTCCACCTCGTCCAGGATGGCGCCGGCCACCGCGCGCTTGTCCTGCAGCGGCACCACCACGCGCTCGCCGAACCGGTCGAGGAGCGTGACGCGGTTCGTGTCCACCTCGAACCCGGCCCCGGGCTCGAGCGCGTCGTTCACCACGACGAGGTCGAGCTGCTTGCGCTCGAGCTTGGTGCGGCCGCGCGATTCCGCGTCGCCCGTCTCGAGCGCGAAGCCCACCATCAGGCTGCCCGGCTTGCGCGCCTCGAGGGTGGCCTGGAGGATGTCGCGCGTCGGCTCCATCTGCAGCTGCAGCGCGCCGGCCGAACGCGGCTGCTTCGTGCGCGTCGGCGCGGCCGGACGGAAGTCGGCCGGTGCCGCCGCCATCACGAGCAGGTCCGTCAGCGGCAGCGCCGCCGCGACGGCCTGCTCCATCTCCGCCGTCGTTTCCACCCGATCCAGCGTGACGCCCACCGGCGGCTCGAGGGCGACGGGCCCCGAGATCAGCAGCACGTCGGCGCCGCGCTGCCACGCCACCTCGGCGATGCGGTAGCCCAT
>DASUOW010000238.1:0-6817 GCA_036276435.1 Gemmatimonadales bacterium | reverse complement strand
GCACGTGGAAGCTGAAGCCCAGCTCGCGCGCGGCGCGCTCGCGCACCTCGAGCACGAGGTCGAGCCGGTCCACCGCGCTCTCCTCGGTGGTGCCGCACACGCTGACGCACGCGATGACGGGCGTGCGCGCCGCGCCGAGTGCGGTAAGCCGCTCCCACAGCGCATCGGGATCGAGGCGGAAGTGGTGGTCCACCGGCACGAACACCAGCTGCCGGGACCCGATGCCGAGGGAACGGACGATCTTCTCCCACGAGTAGTGCGCGGTGGCGGCCACGAGCACGACGCCGTCGGGCAGCGGATCGCCGAACTGCCGGCCCAGCTCGCGCGTGTATTCCTGGTAGCCCGCCCACGCGAGCGTGTGCCGGTCGATGCGCTCGTGCCACTCCGCGCGCGGCACCGCGTTCCGCAGGGCGTGCCACACGTCGAGCGCGTCCTCGTTGCGGAGGCCGAGCAGCTCGTGGAGCCCGAGCTCGCCGATGTCGGCGGTCCGGCCGTCGGGCCGCGTCACCTCGAGCGACAGGCCCATCTCCCGGCACGCCACCGCCGCCGCCACCGGGAGATAGATGATGTTCCGCGCGATCCACAGCGCCTCGAAGTTCGCGACGGTGCCGCCCGACGTCAGGTGCCCCCACGCGCGCGCGGGATCGTAGCCGATCATGCGCGCGAGCTGAGCGGCCACCTCGAGCTCGAGGCGCGTCGTGACCGGGGCCGCCTCGGTGGTGACGTTGTTCGGGTTGTAGAGCATCGCCGCGAAGTACCCCACCTGCGACGCGATCGTCTGCTGCCACAGCATGTGGCCCTTGTAGCGGCCGCTGAAGAACGGCACGTCGCGCTTGAGCTCGGCGAGCAGCCCCATCAGCTCCTGCGTCAGCGTGGCCACCGCCTCCTCGTAGCCGGGGCTCCGCTTGTCGGTCTCGCGGAT
Source organism: Gemmatimonadales bacterium (assembly GCA_036276435.1). Classification (GTDB taxonomy): domain Bacteria; phylum Gemmatimonadota; class Gemmatimonadetes; order Gemmatimonadales; family GWC2-71-9; genus JAGGAG01. Next base: position 5,895 of record DASUOW010000238.1, on the reverse strand, counting down.
GACGGCGCCGTCCTCGGGGTGGTAGTTGCGCCGCCAGAAGACGTGGTCGCGCACCGCCTCGGTGACGAGGCGCTCGACGAGGTCGGCGTTCTCCGCGCGCGGGCCGAGGAACCAGGCGCGCAGGGCGTCGTGCGGTGTCGCGGACATGGGGCGGGCCGGGTGAGGACCGTGGAATACTAAGCGGGAATCACGCAGGGTTCCTTCACGGTCCCTTCACGCCCGCCCAGCGAGTATTCGGACCGACCCTACCGAGATTCGACCGATGCATCCTGATCCGATCCAGCGGCGCGACTTCCTGCGTCGCAGCGCTGCCCTGGCGGCTGCCGCCACCTTCGGCGCCTCCCAGCTCGTCTCCCAGGCGCAGGAGCCGCAGCACAAGCTGCCTGTCGGCGGGCACGGACCCGACCCCTCGTCGATGACGGCGCGCGAGGCGCTCGAGCGCCTGCTGGCCGGCAACCGGCGGTTCGTGGCCGGCGCGTCGAAACACCTGCACACCGATCGCCGGTGGCGTCAGGAGATCGCGGAGGCGCAGCATCCCTTCGCCACGGTCATCGGCTGCGCGGACTCCCGCGTGCCGCCCGAGCTGCTCTTCGACCAGGGCTTCGGCGACCTCTTCGTGGTGCGCATCGCCGGCCAGGCGGTGGACGACAATCTCCTCGGTTCATTCCAGTATGCCGGCCTGCACCTGCACACGCCGCTCTGCATGGTGCTCGGCCACGAGAACTGCGGCGCCGTGAAGGCGGCGCTCGCGGCGCGGGCGGGCCTGATCGACGAGCCGGTGCAGCTCACGGCGCTGGTGAAGGACATCAAGCCGGCCCTCGAGGGCCTCCCGACGGACAGGCCCATCGACGACCTGATGCACGAGGCGGTCGAGCGCAACGTGCGCCACGCCGTCTCCCGCGTCATGCGCGCCAGCGGCACGGGCGTGCTCGGCCGGATGAGCGAGGCGATCGTGGGCGCGGTGTACGACCTGAAGACCGGCAAGGTGCGCCTGCTGGCCTAGGTGTAGAACAGCAGGAAGAAGCACCGAGGGGCCGGGGTCGCAGCTGCGATCCCGGCCCCTCGTGCTTCGCGCGTCCTGTCGCCTACTTCGCGACGGTGAATTCCTTCTCGCCGAGCGACTTGCCGCCCGTCGTCGCGACGTTGACCTTGTACTTGCCGGTCGGCCACGCCGACTTCTTGCTGATGTGGAACTCGGTCTGCGCGGCGCTCGCCGCGGTGTCCACCTTCACGGTCTGCCCCGATTCGTGCGTCCACGTCGCGACCAGCTGCGCGTCGGCGGGGACGTTGCTGCTCGTCACGGCGGCGTAGATCGTGTCCCGCGTGCGGAAGTTCTCGAGCGAGGCGAGCACGCGCTTGTCGCTGCCGATGGCGCGGCCGAGCTCGATCGTGGCGCTCGGCTCCGGCGCCGGCGCCGGCAGGTCGACGGTGGTCGCTGGCGCGGCCGCGCTCGGCGACTCGGCCTTCGGCGCCTCCTGCTTCTTGCCGCAGGCCGCCACGAGCACGAGGGCGGCGAGCAGATGGGTCGTGCGAATCATGCGATCCTCTTTCAAGGTCAGCCCGGGATGCGAAGCACCTGGCCGGCGTGAATGACGTTGGGGTCCTTGATCGTGTCCTTGTTCGCCTCGTAGATCGCCTTCCAGTTGTTCAAGTCGCCCGTGAGCGCCTTGGCGATCTTGGAGAGGCTGTCGCCCGCCTTCACCGTGTAGCTGCGGCCGCCGGCCGTGGCCGTCGGTGCCGCTGCCGGCGCAGCGGGGGCCGCCGCTTCCTCGGCCTCCTCGAGCGCCTCGCCCGAATCGCTGAAATCCTCTTCCGCTTCGTCGTCCGGCGTGAAGCCGCCCTGCAGGGGATTCGACATCGGGCCTGTCCTTGCGGCCGGCGGCCGCGGTGAAGAGTGGCGCGTTCAGAGAGCGGGGATGGTCAGCACCTGGCCCGGCTTGATCTTGTCCGGGTTCGGGATCAGCTCGGCGTTCGCCTCGGCAATCGCCTTCCACTTGTTGCCGTCGCCGTAGACGTGCTTGGCGATCTTCCACAGACTGTCGCCCTTCTGCACTTCGTACGTGCGCGCGGCCGTGGGATCCACCGGCGCCGCGTCCGCCGCGGAGCTTCCGCCCTCGACGTCGGAGAAGTCGGGCAGGTTCTCGTCGGGTGCCATCGTCGTTCACCTCGCTGTGGGGAATGCCGTCCGCGACAGCGGACTCGGACGCGGGAATGTGCGCCGCGCCGGAACGCGTGTCATGTGCCCAATGGGCCAATACGGGACGCAAGGAGGGGGTGGCTCAAGGCGAGCCACCCCCTCTTCACTACCGTGTCCCGAGGCGGTGGTTCCCGCCCGGCCTCAGAACTTGATGACGGCGCCGGCCGAGACGGTGCCCTGGGCGATGGTCCTCGAGCCCTGAACGGCCGAGCAGCCCCACCACGGGTCGCACCACAGGAACACTTCGCCAGACGGCACCCAGAACCACGTGCCCTTGAAGTCGCCCTGGAGACCGAAGCGCTTCTCCTCGCCGAACATGTAGCGCAGCCCGCCATTGAGGGACATCATGAAGTCCGTCTGGGAGCTGGGGCGGGTACCCCTGGGGGTCACGAAGTTGGGATCGAGGACGACGAAGCCCAGACCGCCGCCGATGTAGGGGCGCAGCTTCTGCTCGGAGCTCTTGATGAACTCCTGGCGCCCGCCGAAGAGGACCTTGTGCAGGCCGATGTCGCCCTTGAAGTTCGGGTCGACGTTGCTGCTCGGCGGCGGCGTCTGGTTCCAGTCCACGCCGATCTTGGTGCCCTGATAGACGTAGCTCACGGTGAAGTAGGTGCCCCGCCGACCCTCGAAGCCGAGCGTGGCGCCGTAGGACGGCGAGTCGTCAAGCACGATCTTGCCGCCGGAAGCGATCCCGTTGAAGAAGCCCGACGGAAAGTCGAATCCGCCGCCGAAGGTGTAGCCGAACTCCGGGACGACCTCGAACTTGCGCAACTGCGCGTCGACAGGGGCCGTGGCGAGCGCGATGAGTGCGATTCCCGCGAGGAGCGAGCGACGGTGCGACATGCTCTGCCTGTGTGGTTGGAGGGCCTGGGCCGGGGCCGTCTGGCCAAGACGGACGCGGAATAATGAGTGGGCCAAGCGTGATGCGCCACTCCACAATGCATTCATCGGACTATTGCAAGGATGGCATAGTCGAACAAATCAGTAGTATATGATAGCGCCTGCCGCTGCTCGTCGGCCACCGCGGACCTGTACGCCACAGGCGCCACCCGGACGCGAAAAGGGGAGGTGGCTCGACTCGAGCCACCTCCCCCCTCGGTATCGTGCGTGGCGGCGGTGGTCCCCGCCGGCCAGTGCTAGAACTTGATGACGGCGCCGATCGACGCGGTGCCCTGGGCGATCGTGGCCGAGCCTTCGTACGCGGAGCAGCCGTACCAGTAGTCGCACCACACGTAGACTTCGCCGTTCGGGACCCAGAACCACGTCCCGCGCATGTCCGCCTGCAGGCCGAAGCGCTTCTCCTCGCCGAACATGTAGCGCAGGCCGCCATTCAGCGACAGCAGGAAGCGCGTCTGCGACTCGGCCTCGAAGCCGCTCTGGGTCGTGAAGCTGGGGTCGACGACGACGAAGCCCAGGCCGCCGCCGATGTACGGGCGCACCTTCTGCTCGGAGCTCTTGGCGAACTCCTGGCGCCCGCCGAAGATGACCTGGTGCAGGCTGATGTCGCCCTTCGCGTTGGGATCCACGCCACCGAGCGACGGCGGCGATCCGTCCCAATCGATGCCGATCTTGGTCGGCTGGTAGTTGTAGGTCAGCGTGAAGAACGAACCGCGGCGGCCCTCGAACCCGAGCGTCACGCCGTAGGACGGCGAGTCATCCAGCTTCACCTTGCCGCCGGGCACAAGCGTGCCGTCGATGAACTGGTCGTCGAAATCGAAGCCGCCGCCGAAGGTGTAGCCCACCTGCGGCACGATCTCGAACTTGCCCTGCTGGGCGGACAACGGGGCCGCGGCGAGCGCAAGAAGCGCGAGCCCGGCGACGAACGAACGCTGCGACATGATGCACCTGATTTGTTGGAGGAATCTCGCCGACGCGCGGGGCCTCGGCGGATGGCCAAATAATGTCCCGGATGAACGTTAGCCGCCACCCGGGCGGGTGACTATCCGGATCCCGCACGAAGTGCATATCCGAGCGGGGTCGTCGTGTTTGACGTCTGCCGGGCGCGGGGCGTTCATTAAGGAGATCTCCACTCCCCCACATCTCGCCGAGGATCGATGGCCGAGGCACCGCAGGCGCTTGCTGACGCACTGGCCGGCCGGTATCGCCTCGAGCGGGAGGCCGGCGCGGGCGGCATGGCCACCGTCTGGCTCGCCGAGGACGTGAAGCACCGGCGCCGGGTGGCGGTGAAGGTGCTGCGGCCGGAGCTCGCCGCGTCCCTCGGCCCCCAGCGTTTCCTGCGCGAGATCGAGATCGCGGCGCAGCTGAGTCACCCCCATGTACTACCGCTGCTCGACTCCGGGCAGGTGCCGTCCGAGCACGGCGGCCCCGGTTTCCTCTACTACGTCATGCCGTTCGTGGATGGCGAGTCGCTGCGCCAGCGGCTCGCGCGCGAGGGGGCACTGCCGATCGGCGAGGCGGTGCGCCTGCTCGTCGAGGTCACCGATGCGCTCGCGCACGCGCATCGGCGCGGCGTGGTGCATCGCGACATCAAGCCCGACAACGTGATGCTCGCCGAGCGGCACGCGCTCGTCACCGACTTCGGCGTCGCCAAGGCGGTGAGCGAGGCCACCGGCAAGCACGAGGCGACGTCCGTCGGCATGGCCCTCGGCACGCCGACGTACATGGCGCCGGAGCAGGCCAGCGCCGATCCCTCGCTCGACCATCGTGCCGACCTCTACGCCATCGGCGCCATGGCGTACGAGATGCTCACCGGCAAGCCGCCCTTCACCGGCGACTCGGCGCAGCAGGTGCTCGTCGCGCACCTGACGAAGGCGCCCGAGCCGCCGTCGGCGCGTCGCGCCGGCATCCCGGCGGCGCTCGAGCAGGTGGTGCTGCGCTGCCTCGAGAAGCGTCCCGCCGACCGCTACCAGACGGCCGACGAGCTGCTCGCCGCGCTCGAACCCATCCGGCTCTCCGGCGACGCCTTCACGCCCGCGAGCACGCAGCCCGTGACGGCCGTCATGCCGGCGCGCTGGTACGGCCATCCGCTGGCCGTCGCCGCGGCGTACGCGGCGGTCGCGATCGTGGTGCTCGGCGTGCTGTGGCTCGTCGGGCGTGCGGTGGGGATGCCGGCGTGGGTGGCGCCCGCGGCCGCGGCGCTGCTGGCGATCGGGCTGCCGGTCATGCTGGTCACCGGTCGCGTCGAGCGGAAGCGGGCGGTGGCACACGCCACGGGCATGTATCGCGTGAGCGGCGAGGCGCCCGTCGCCAGCCTCTTCACGTGGAGGCGGGCGACGGTAGGGGGCATCGCCGCGTTCGCCACGCTCGGCCTCGGCGCCGGCACGTGGGCCTCCATGCGCACGCTCGGGATCGGGCCGGCAGGTACCCTGGTCAGCTCGGGCAAGCTCGAGGCGCGCGACGGCCTGGTGGTGGCCGAGTTCGACAACCGCACCGCCGACTCCACGCTCGGCGCGTCGGTGAGCGAGGCGCTCCGCATCGACCTGTCGCAGTCGCCGGTCATCACGGTGCTGGGTGCGCAGGAGATGGCGCAGACGCTCGACCGCATGGGCAAGCCGGGCGAGCGCGTCACGGGCGCACTCGCCAAGGAGGTGGCCATGCGCGCGAACGCGAAGGCCGTCGTGACCGGCGAGATCAGCGCGGTGGGCGGCGGCATGGTGCTCTCGGCACGCCTGATCTCGGTGGCCGACGGGTCCGAGCTCGTGGCGCTGCGGGAGACCGCCAACACGCCCGCCGACGTG
>DASUOW010000237.1:0-4462 GCA_036276435.1 Gemmatimonadales bacterium | reverse complement strand
GCAGGTCGCTCTTCATGCTCGCCAGGTACGCCTTCTCCTTGGTGCTCGCGAACTTCGGGATCGCGATCGCGGCCAGGATGCCGATGATCACGACCACGATCAGCAGCTCGATCAGGGTGAAGCCCTTGCGGTTCGACATTGTCATTTCTCCAAATAGTGAGCACGTGGTCGCCGAGGTCGGATGCCCCGACGCCTTGCGTCGTCATCCGGGCGGCTGCAGGGGCAATCGATATGCCATCACCGGCGGCCACCGTCGAACCCGTTGCGTCACAGTGAGTTGCGTAGAAACGCACGACCGCCGCCCACGTCGTCGACGCGGCGGCGGTCCCGGATTTCGCGAGGGTCGGCCGGTCAGACCTTCGCTTCGGCCGCCTGTTCCTCATAGCGGGCGAGCTTGCGGTAGAGCGTCGAGGGATCGATCCCCAGCACCTCCGCCGCACGCGTCTTGTTGCCCCCCTCGGCCTGCAGCACCCACATGATGTAGGCCCGCTCGATGACCTCGAGGGTGGGGTTCAGGTAGGCCCGCTCGGCCACCAGCGGCTCCTTGCGCCGCTTGGTGATGCGCTCGGGCAGGTGGGTCGGCTCGATGAGCGGGATGCGGCTGAGCACGCAGGCGTGCTCGAGCGCATTCTCCAGCTCGCGGACGTTGCCGGGCCACTCGTACACCATCACGGCGTCGAGGGCTTCCTGGCTGAGGGCCTTGGGCTCGGTCCGGGATTCGTCGCCGAGGCGCTGCAGGAAGTTCTCGAGCAGCAGCAGCAGGTCGTCCCGGCGCTCGCGCAGCGGCGGCAGCATCAGGGCGATGACGTTGAGCCGGTAGAAGAGGTCGGAGCGGAAGTTGCCCCGTCGGATCTCCTCCTCGAGGTCCCGGTTGGTGGCGGCGATGATCCGCACGTCCACCGGGATCGACTCGGTGGCGCCCACCGGGATCACCTCGCGCTCCTGCAGCACGCGCAGGAGCTTCACCTGCAGCGACGGGGGCATCTCGCCCACCTCGTCGAGGAAGAAGGTGCCGCCGCGGGCGGCCGCGAAGAGCCCCTGCTTGTCGCGCACCGCCCCCGTGAAGCTGCCCTTCACGTGGCCGAAGAGCTCGCTCTCGAGCAGGCTCTCGGGGAGCGCGCCGCAGTTGATGGAGAGGAACGGCCCGTCGGAGCGGTTCGAGAGGTCGTGGATGTAGCGCGCCACGACCTCCTTGCCGGTGCCGCTCTCGCCCTGGATGAGCACGGTCGAGTCGGTCGGCGCCACGTGCTCGGCGAGCTTGAGCACCTCGAGGAAGCGGCGCGACTTGCCGATGGGCCGCACCGATGCGCTCTTGTCGCGCCGGCGGATCTCCTGCTTCAGCTGCCGGTTCTCGACCCGCACCTCGCGGAACTCGCAGGCCCGGCGGAGGATGGTGATCAGCTCGTCGTTGGAGAAGGGCTTCTGGATGTAGTAGAAGGCCCCGCTGTTCACGGCCTGGATGGCGCTCTGGAGCGACGCCTGCGCCGTCATGAGGATGACCGGCGTCATCGGGTCCTGCTCGCGCGCGGCGGTCAGGATGTCGAGGCCCGAGACCTGGGGCATGCGCACGTCGGTCAGCACGATGTCGTGCGTGCCGGCGCGGATGGCCTCGAGCCCGGCCTTCCCGCCCTGGGCGGTGGTGACTTCGAATCCCTCGTTGCGAAGGAGGATCCTCAGCGTATCGAGGATGCCGGACTCGTCGTCCACCACGAGGATGCTGGCTTTCTGGGTCATGCGGCGTCCTCCGCCACGACGGTGGCGGGCAGCAGAATGGTGAACTTGGTGCCCTTGCCGGGCCGCGATTCCACGAACACGAGGCCCCGGTGCGCCTCGACTGCACGCTGCACGATGGCGAGGCCGAGGCCCGTGCCACCCTGCCGCTGGGAGACGAACGGCTGGAACAGCCGGTCGGCGATCTCCTCCGGGATGCCCGGCCCGTCGTCGCTGACGACGAGCCGCACGCCCGACTCGAACTCGGCGCCGCTGGGCAGGTCGGCGCCCGAGACGTCGTCGACGCGCACGGTGACGCGCACCGGCGCGCCCGCGCCCGCCTGCACGGCGTTGAGGACGAGGTTCGCCACCACGCGGTGGAGCAGGTCCTCGTCGCCCGGGATGATCCGGGACGTGCCCTCGATGCGGATCTCGCTGCCGCCCTCGGCGTCCGGATGCGCCCGCACCATGCCCACCGACGCCCGCACGATCTCCAGCAGGTCGATCGGCTCGAGCTGCGTGGCGCGCACCCGGGCGAAGTCGAGGAACTCGCTCAGCAGCCGGCTCAGCCGGTCGCTCTCCCGCACGATGAGGCCCGCGAGGACCTTGTCGTCGTCGCTGGCCTGCCGGGCCCGCGCGAGCTGCTCGCAGGAGCTGCGGATCGAGGCGAGGGGGTTCTTGATCTCGTGCGCCAGCGACGCGCTCAGCGCCGCGACCGCCTCGAGGCGCTCGGCCCTCAGGTGCAGCTCCTGCAGGTGCTTCGTCTCCGAGATGTCGGTGAAGATCGCCGTGACCGAGGGGGTGGCGCGATCCTCCTGGTGGAACGTGGTCGTGCTGAGGCCGATCGGAAAGACCCGGCCGCGCGCCTGGACCATCCCCTCGCCACGGCCAAGGCGCCGGCCGTCGCGGATGCCCATCACCACGGCCTGCTCCAGCTCGCGCGAGCAGCGCTGCAGCCGCTCCAGCACCGGGCGCCCGAGCAGTTCCTGCCCGTCGAGGCCCAGCAGCCGCTCCGCCGTCGGGTTGATGAACGCCAGGCGGCCGTCCGGATCGACGGTGAGCACGCCCGAGCGGATGTTGTGCAGGATGTCGTCGGCCTCGAGCCGCACGCGTCGCAGCTCGTACTCGAGGGTGTGCTGCTCGAGGTCGGCGCGCCGCAGGCGCTGGCCCAGCACCGCGACGATGCCGTACACCAGCCAGAACACGCCCACCTGCACCCAGAAGGCGGTGTCGACGCCGCGGCCGCTCCGGAAGTAGAGCCCGTCGGCCACGTAGCCCACCGTGGCCAGCAGCGTGACGAAGCCCGACCACCACGGCGTCATGAGCACCGCGTAGGCGGCGATCATGACCACGAACAGCGAGCCGTAGATCGCGGGCGTCCCGGCGTAGTGCACCAGCGTCCCGATGAGGCCCAGGTCCGCGAGCGCCTGCCCGAAGAGGAAGCCCTGGCTCAGCGCCGCGCCCGCCACGCGCACCCGCCACAGCCCGTAGCCGGTGGCGATGAAGCTCACCAGCACCGCCACCGTGCGGATGAACGACGCGTACGGGTCGTCGGTGGAGGTGAGGCCGGCGGCGATGAGGGTGCCCACCGCCACCACGCCGCGCACGGCGAAGAGCCAGGTGAGCACGGCCCGCTGCCGGGGTGCCGTACGGGCGTCGGCACCGGAGCGGCTCACGCTCGCGGCGTCACGATCGATCGGCAGGGTATCGGGCATGAACGGGAAGAATAGGACGGACCATGGATGCGTGGTAGGTGGGTAACTTGCTGCCATGACCTCCGATGCGTTCCGCGGCTTCCGTCCGACCGCCCTATCCTTCCTCCGGCGGTTGCGCCGGCACAACGAGCGGACGTGGTTCGAGGCGCACCGCGCCGAGTACGAGCGCGAGCTGCGCGACCCGATGCGCGCCCTCGTCGAGGAGATGGACGTCCGCCTCGCGGGCTTCGCCGCCGAGATCGGCGGCCACCCGCGCCGCTCCATCTACCGCATCCATCGCGACACGCGGTTCTCGGCGGACAAGTCGCCCTACAAGACCAATGCGGCGTGCCAGTTCTTCCATCGCGACGCCCGGCAGGGCGCGGGACAGGAGGCCGAAGGCGCGGGCGCGGGCTTCTACTTCCAGATCGCGCCGGGCGAGTGCTTCGCGGCCGCGGGGATCTGGATGCCGGCGCGCCCCGCGCTCAACCGCCTGCGCGACGCCATCGCCGACGACCACGAGACGTTCGCCGCGATCGTGACGGCCCCACCCTTCCGCCGGCTCGTCGGCCGCCTCGACGAGGAGGCGATGCTGGTGCGCATGCCGCGCGGCTTCGCGCCCGACCACCCCGCGGCGGCGTGGCTGCGGTACCGCTCGTTCACCGTCACGAAGGCGCTCACCGACGAGGAGGCGCTCGACGCGCGGCTGCCGCAGCGACTCGAGCGCGCGTTCCGGACGCTGACGCCGTTCGTGCGCTGGTTGAACGGGGCGCTGGGGCTGCGGGCGGTGGAGCGGAGGTAGGGGCGGGAGCGCGGGTGCGGAGCGGCTTCGCGGCTGGAGCCCCGTGCATTCGATCCGCGGCGGCTGAAGCCGCCTCTCGGCCGGCGTGTCGCTGAAGCGACGGGCGGCGGGACAGGAGCCCCTGCTCATTGCGAGGAGGCCCCGCAGGGGCCGACGCGGCAATCCCGATGCAGCGGCACGGAGCCGGGGCCGGCATCGCGCAGGACTCCGCCCCGATGCACCGGGATTGCTTCGTCGCTCGCTGCGCTCGCTCCTC
>DASUOW010000236.1:0-4331 GCA_036276435.1 Gemmatimonadales bacterium | reverse complement strand
GAGTCCCTCGCGGGCCACCGCGCGGCGGCGCCAGGCCTCGTACCACGCCGCGTAGTCCTTCGCCGCCGAGAAGAGGAGCTTGTTGACCACCGCCTGGCGTTCCGCGATCGCGACGTCCCGCAGGCCGCGCGCCTGCACCAGCGCGGTGCGGCGCGAGTCGGTGAGCATCCCCTGCCCGATGGGGATCGTGACGCTCGCCACCCAGAGGCCGTCCGGCGGCGTCAGGCGATCGGGATTGACGAACCTGCCCCCGGCCCGCTCGTAGCCGAGCTTGAGCTCGACGCCGACCGGCGTGGGCATCTTGAGCGCGGCATCGACATAGTTGTAGTAACCGGCCTCCGCGAAGGCCTTGCGCGTCCACGCGCCGGTGAGCACCGGGTCCCACAGCGGGCCCTTCGCCGCGAGCACCTCGGCGCTGGCGCGCGCCTCGAGCAGCTCGGCCTGGCGGGCCACGGGATGGCGCGCCTGCACCTGCGCGCGAAAGGCGGCGAAGTCGAGTGCCGCCACCGAGTCCGCGGGGGCGACCAGCCGCGCCGTGGCGGTGTCCTGGAGCACGGCGGCGGTGACGAGGAGGGCCAGGATCACGGCGCCGGCTCCTGGCCCTCCGGCCCACCGATCGGCGCCTCCGACGCCGCCGGATCGACCGTGGGCGGGAACCCGTTGAGCTGCCGCCAGATCTCGAACCACACCGGCACGGTGTCGAGCAGCGCCCAGCCGTGCACGCCCGAGCCCATGCGCAACTGCTGCGGCCACGGGTCGTCGTCCGGATCCGGCGTCACCAGCACGCGGAACTTGCCCGCCTTGCTGTCGACGGCGTCGATCACCGACACCACGCCACCGAAGGTGCCCACCGACACGCTGGGCCAGCCGCTGAACTGCAGCGCCGGCCAGCCGTCGAAGATGAGGCGCACCTTCCGGCCGCGCTTGAGCAGCGGCACGTCCATCGCCTTCACGAAGAGCTCCACCGCCTGCTGCGGCCGGGCCGGCACCACGGTGACGAGCGGGTCGCCTTCCTTGATCGTCTCGCCCACGCCCTCCTTCAGGGCCTTCACGACGTAGCCGTCCTGCGGCGCGTCGATGCGGTACATGCCGTTGCGGATCTGCATGCTGGTGAACTCGTTCTGCAGCTTCGCCACCTCGGCCTGGCCCTCGCCGATCTCGGCGCGGGTCGCGTCGCGGTCGGACCGGGCCTTGGCGATCTTCTCGCCGTACTCCGCGCCGACGCTGCCCACCTCGATCCGCGCGTTCTCGTACTCCTGCCGCTTCTCCACCAGCTTGGCCACGGCCTGCTGGAACCGCAGCTGGTTGGCCTCGAACTCGGTGCGCGTGCTGAGCCCATCCTTGAAGAGGCGCTCGCGCCGCTCGAACCGGGCCGCCTCCACCTGCGAGTCCACCACCGCCGCCTGCAGCGCGGCCTCGTAGAGTCGCACCTTGTTCTGCGCCTTCTCCAGCCCGAACGCCTGCGCCCGCTCGAGGGCGGCGAGCAGGCTGTCGAGCGAGCGCACCTTGGCGAACTTGCCGGCCAGCGACGCCTGCTTGCCGTCCACCTGCTCGCCGAGGCGGCCCACCAGGTTGGGGTCGAGGTACTTCTCCTTGACCTCGGAGATCCGCACGATGGGCGTGCCCTTGGCGACGTACTGTCCCTCCTGCACGTACCACTGCTCGATGCGGCCCGCGATGAGCGCCGGCACGGTCTGCGGCCGGTCCTGCGGCCGCAGCGCGGTGAGCGTCCCGTCGCCGCGCACGTTCTGCTGCCAGGGGAGGAACATCGCGGCGAGGATGAGCAGCAGCAGGCCCGCCACCCACTTGAAGAAGGTGCGGTGGGAGGTCGGCGTACGGAGCAGCTTCGCCGAGTAGAGCGTGTCGGGGTCGAAGCCGATGTCGTCGCGCGTGATCGGTCCGGGCATCGTCGCGCGCCTCAGGTGGCCTGCGCGAGCGGCACGAGGGCCTGCAGGCGCGGGTCGTGGATGAGTTCGGCGAAGGGGCCCTCGAGGCACACCTGGCCCTCGCTCAGCACCACCACCCGGTCGCACGCCGCGAGCAGCGCGGGGTCATGGGTGACGATCACGAGCGTCCAGCCGGCCGCGCCGTCGGTGAGCATGCGGATGACGCCCTCCCGGTCCTCGCCCTCGAGGTACTGCACGATGTCCTCGAGCAGCAGCAGCCGCGGGTGCCCCACGATGGCCTGCGCGAGCAGCAGCTTCTTGGCGTTCGACACCGACAGGCTGCCGCCGCCGGCGGAGACGGGCGTGCGCAGGCCGAGCGGCATGGCCTGCACGTGCTCGGCGAGCGCCGAGCGCTCGAGCGCGCGGAGCACGTCGTCGGTGCTCACGTCGGGGCGCCCGACGGTGACGTTCTCCTCGATGCTGCCGTCGAACAGGTCGGTGAGCGAGAGCATCTGTCCCACCTGCGAGCGCAGGCCGCGCTGGTCGAGGTCGCGCAGCGTGATGCCGTCGAAGGTGATGATGCCCTCGTAGCCCTCGAGCAGGCCGCTCATGACGCGCAGCAGCGTGGACTGCCCCGCCCCGTCGGCGCCCACGATGCCGAGCCGCTCCCCCGCGGCGACCTCGAGGTTCAGGTTGCGCAGCGAGGGCGAGGGCGCGCCCGGGTAGCGGTAGCTCACGTTGCGCAGCACCACGCGGAAGCCCCCGGCGCGCGCCGTCAGCGGGATCCCGCGCGGCTCCTCCATGGGCAGGTCGCTCACGTAACCGAGCTTGTCGACCGAGGTGAGCAGGTCGTACACGGTCGCGATGCTCTGGATGAGCTTCTCCACCGACGAGAGGATGGTCACGATGACGATCTCCGAGGCCACGAACTGGCCCAGCGAGATCTGGCGGTTGACCACCAGCACCGCACCCAGCACGAGCAGGCCGCCCGTCACGATCACCTTGAAGGCGATCATGCTCCACGCCTGCTGCAGCAGGATGCCGAAGTGCTTGCGGCGGTACTTCAGGTAGCCCGTGACGAGCTCGTCCATCCGCCGCAGCGGCAGCGGGCTGCCGCCGGAGAACTTGAAGGCGGTGATGGCGCGGGCCATCTCCTCCAGCCAGTGCACGGTGCGGTACTTGTACTTCGACTCGGCCAGGCTCGTCTCGAGCCCCTTCGGCCCGGAGAAGCGGAACAGCAGGAAGAGCGCGAACAGCAGCGCGAACCCGAAGAGCGTGAAGTACGGGTGGTAGAAGGTGAGCAGGATCATGCCGAAGCTCACCGACAGCAGCGCCGCCGTGGCCTCGGTGAGCAGCTTGCCGAGGCTCTTCTGGATGGTGACGACCTCGAAGAACCGGTTCATCGTCTCCGGCAGGTCGGCGTTGAGCGTGGTCTCGAAGTCGAGCCGCGGCACCTTGAAGCCGAACTCGAACGCCACGCGCGCGAAGATGCGCTGCTGGATGAGCTCGACCACGTGCAGCTGGGCGATGCCGAGGGCCCCGGAGGCGAACGAGCCCAGGATGACGAAGGCGATGAGCCAGATGATCGGCTGGAGGAAGAGCCCGCCCTGGATGAGCCCGATGATGGACTGCACCGCCAGCGGCAGCGTGAGGCTCAGCAGGCCGACCAGGACGGCATACAGGTAGACGAGACCCACCTCGCGCTTCTCGCGGGCCAGGAGCTGGAAGGTGCGCTGCAGGGGGGAAAGCGACGGCTGGCCGACGCCGGTGCCCAGGTAGCCGCCGGCCGAGATCGGGAGGAGGCCCCGCACGACGCTGCCGCGCGAGTGCTCCACCAGCGAAGCCACGTCGAACTCGAGCTCCTCCTCGGCGCCATCAGGCAGGAAGCGCACCCCCGAGACCCGGCCGTTGCGCCGGCTCGTGAGCACGACGATGGCCCCGGGCTCGGCGGCGAGGCCGAAGAGGACCGTGGGAAACGCCTCGGTCTCCACGAGACGCTGCACGTCGGACGGCGCGAGGGTGCGCTGGAGAAAGGCGAGCTGCAGGAGCTGCCCGGCCTGCACCACCCCCGCGAGGGGCGATTCCCCCTGGGCGAGGGCGCGCTGCGCCTCGGCGCGCGTCTCGGGCGCCACGTCGACCCCGAGCCGGCGAGCGACGAACTCGACGACCTTCCACGGCTGTACGGCCATGCGAACACTCCTGTCCCCGCGGTGCGCCCGCCGGGGCGCGCCGCATCGGCTGCTGTCGATGTCGATGAAGTCGAACGCGACCGGTGCGGCCACAGCCCGCACCGGAACCCCGCCAGGTTGGCGGGCCTCAGGCGAGGACGGGCGGCGCGCGGGATCCGGCGGGCAGCGCCGCCGGATCGCCGGGAATGCAGGAAGATAGAGCGGCTTCGGCCTCCCGCACGATGCGCCCGCCGGGCGCCACCGGCACGCCCGCCGG
>DASUOW010000235.1:0-6331 GCA_036276435.1 Gemmatimonadales bacterium | reverse complement strand
TGCTGGCCGGTTGCGGCGGCGCAACCGCGGGACCGGGGGCCGTGACCCTCGTGCCGACCGTGGGGATGACGCCGGTGATGGAATGTCTCGATCAGGAGGTCCAGAAGCTGGGCTACAAGGTCGTGCGGATCGATCGGGAAGACGGTTACATGACGGCCGAGCGGTGGGACAAGAAGCCCGAGATCAGCCGGCCCCGCGAGTACGGCGGCGGCGACAGGATCGAGGTCAACCGCCAGAAGACGAAGGAGAAGGACTTCTCGCTCTCGCTCACGCCGTCGTCGTTCATCATCGAATGGCTGTTCAACGGCCAGAACGTGAAGAAGGCGGAGACCCGGGAGCAGGTAGTGAAGGACGTCACCACGCTCTCCGAACGCTGCCGCCTGTAGCGCGCCTCGCCGGTGGGGAAGACGAAAGGGCGGTCCCGCGAGGGACCGCCCTTCGTCATTGCCGTACCCAGCGGGGCTCAGTAGAAGAGCATCATGCCCGCGGAAATCTGGTTCATGTCGACGTCGGCGACGTCGTCACCCACGGTCACGAGGCTGTACTCGGCCACCGCACGAACCGACTTGGTGATGAAGTACGTGCCCTGGAACGTCAGCGCCGTCTGGCCGTAGCCGTCGGCGATGTCGTCGCTGAAGTTGCCGCCGTAGCTGGCGCCGAGCGCGAGCTTCTTGCTCGGGAAGGTGTACAGGCCCTGGATGATGTAGCCGTACGAATCCTGGAGCGACCCATCGGGGTTCACGCCCTGATCGGCGTCGCCCGGGTTGAGGTCACCCATGAAGATGGTGCCCATGCCCTTGGCGACGAAGCCCGAGGCGACGATGTCGAAGCCCTTGATCGAGAGCTTGGCGCCACCGGCGAAGCCCGTCGCGGTCTCGCTGTCACCGGTTGCCCCGGTCACCTCATCCTGCACCTTGCCGCTCTGGACCGCGCCGCTCGCGAAGAGCGACAGGCCCATGCCTTCGCCGAACTTCGGGTTGAACGTGGCCTCGGCCTCGAACCGCGGCGTCGAGCCGTAGTTGTAGGGCCCGAACTCGATGGGCTCGAACACGCCGATCGAGAGGCCGAACGACTTGCCGGCGGGCGTCGAGTAGCTGAACTGGCCACGGAAGTCCGTGTACAGGTAGCCGTAACCGATACGGCCGAGCGCGGTGCCGCGGTTCGGCTGCGTCACGCCGGGGAAGTTCTGCACGCCGACGCCGAACAGCGTCATGTCCGTCAGGATGTTCTGGCGCTGATAGATGCCGAGCTCCTTACCGAACAGGATCGTGCCCCACGTGCCGCCGACGGTGGCGTACACCTGACGCATATCGATCTGCGCGCCGGCCGCCTGGTCGCCGAAGAAGCTGGCGCTGTTGCCGCCCGCGGACACCTGCGGCGCGAAGCCGAAGTGCACGCCGAGGTCGGTGTTGCCTTCCTTGCCCTTCGCATCGAAGGTGAAGAAGGCCGGCAGCAGGCCGGTGCCGATGCCGTTCGACTTCGGGCCGTCATCGGTGTCGGCGTAGATCCAGAATGCATTCACGTTGCCGCTGAACGTCGCGTTCCACCCGTTCCCCATCTGCATGGAGAGCTGGGCTTCGGCGGTGTTCACGGCGCCGACGAGCGCCGCAGCCGCCAGAACCAATCCAAAACGCCTCATAGTGTGCTTCCTCACGGAAAGGTGATTGTCCTTCGCTTGCTGTCTTCGACTGCACCATTCTGGAGCCCCGCCACGACAGGGCTCTCCCTGCGGTCATGCCACTACGATGTCCTGTCCTCCACGATTCAGGGTGCGCGCGGAGACGGCTCACACGCGCCACGCGCCGCAGAGCCATCGAGAACGTCGGTGTTGTAAACGAGAGAAGCGGAAGGTCGGGCAACGCCGGGGGCGGAACGGGAGCGCTGGTCGCCCCGATTCATGGCATCCCCGGCGCCGGACCAGCCCACGGGGGCGGTCAGGCGGTGGCCTTCACGGGACTGGTGCGCGGCACCACCCATCTGCTCGATCCTGGTCTGTGCGGGTTGAGATGCTCCGGCCCCGGATCGTGCAAGCTCCGGAACCGTCGAACCACCTTCTGCACGGCACGGGCCCAAGGCCATCGGCCCATACCCCAACCGGTAGACACCCCCGGCTGTCAGGGTCCAGCGACGTTCTAAAATGGGTCTGCGCCCGGACAAGTCAAGAGGGGTCACCTCAGGTGACCCATGTCAACCCAAAGCCGAACTAGGACTTAGCGGAACAACTGGGCCGCCTTCTTCAGCGTCATCCACACGCCCCAGAGCAGCGGGATGCCCACCGCGATCCACGCCCCGGCGACGAGCAGCCAACCGCCCGCGCGAGGTTCTGCACTCTTGCCTGCAGTTTCTGTCATAGACGATTGCACCGGAGTCATGCCGAATTCGGCATCACTTGGCCGGTGTCGCTCCCATTGTACCAAGGTCTAATTCGCTCATGAAGTGCTCCTCCTTCACCGGCGTCATCGCCAGGTTGCAGAAGAACCCCACCACGAGCAGTGCCGCCAGGATGTACATCGTCACGTTGTAGGCCGAGGCCGCGGGCACGCCGCGCGAGATCTGGAACTCGCGGATGTAGTTCACCAGGATCGGCCCGAGGATGCCCGCCGTGGACCACGCCGTCAGGAGGCGCCCGTGGATGGCGCCGACGAACTGGGTGCCGAAGATGTCGGCGAGGTAGGCCGGGATGGTGGCGAACCCGCCCCCGTACATCGTCAGGATGACGAAGAAGATGCCCACGAACAGCGCCGGGTTGCCGAGCTTGCCGGCCAGCGGCACGAGCGCGTAGAGCACCGCACCCGCGGCGAAGAAGATCATGTAGGTGCGCTTGCGCCCCAGCGTGTCCGACAGCGAGGCCCAGAACAGCCGGCCGATGATGTTCGCGAGGCTCAGGAGGCCCGTGAATCCGGCCGCGATGCTCGCCACCTCGGCCTTCTGCGCCGTGGTCAGGTCGGCGAGCGCCACACCGCCCGCGCCGATCATCTTGCCGCCGAAGATCTCCTGGATCATCGGGGACGCCATGCCCAGCACGCCGATGCCGGCGCTCACGTTCATGCACAGCACGCCCCACAGCAGCCAGAACTGCGGCAGGCGCCAGGCACGGTCCACGTGCACGTGGCCCTGCGCCATCATCTTCTTCTGCGGCTGCGCGGGGGGCGTCCAGCCGGCGGGCCTCCAGTCCTTCGGCGGCACGCGGTAGCCGAACGCGCCGGCGAGCATCGCCACGAAGTAGATGGCGCCGAGGGTGAGGAACGTCTCCCACACGCCCACCGACGTGGGGGTGGCGTAGTGCTTGATGAGACGGTCGGCGAGCGGCGCGCCGATCATCGCCCCGCCGCCGAAGCCCATGATGGCGAGCCCCGTGGCGAGCCCGCGCCGGTCGGGGAACCACTTGATGAGCGTCGAGACCGGCGAGATGTAGCCCAGTCCGAGTCCGATGCCGCCCACCACGCCGACGCCCACCAGCAGCAGCCACAGCTGGTGCGTCTTCACGCCGATGGCGCCCAGCACGAAGCCGCCGGCCCAGCAGCACGCCGCCGCCACGCCCGCCTTGCGCGGGCCGGCGCGCTCGAGCCAGGCGCCGAAGATCGCCGCCGAGGTGCCGAGCCAGAAGATCGCGATGGTGAACGTCCAGCCGACGGCGGAGACCTTCCAATCCTCCGGCGCGGACTGCGTGATGCCGATGGCCTTGCTGAGCGGCAGCCAGAACACGCTCAGGCCGTAGGCCATGCCGATGGAGAGATGGATCGCGAGCGCGGCTGGTGGCACCAGCCACCGATTGAAGCCCGGGCCCGCAACGGTACGTTCGCGGGAGAGGAAGCCGGCCATGGAGATCCTCGTGGAGGTCGATGACGGCGTCGGGGCTGCGATGGAACGGGTGAGAGAAGCTACGCCCGCCGACGATCCTCTGCCAGCCGTCCCGACCTTACGGCGCAGGTTCGGCGAGCAGCGCGTCGAGGGTGCGCCGGAACTCCTGCACCAGGGCCGTGTGCTGCGCCCCCGTCGCGGGCCCGTAGAATCCGGCGTGCACCTTCCGCACGCGGCCGTCGCGTCCGATGAACAGCGTCGTGGGGAAGGCGGTGAAGCCCTGCAGCTGCGGCAGCGTGGCCGCGGCGGCGTCCACGTCGCTGACGCCGGCGAGCAGCAGCGGGAACGGGATCCCGAACTTGTCGCGGTAGCGGCGCACCAGGGCGCCGTCCACGGCGGGATCGCCGCTCACCTCGTAGGCGAGGCCCACCATCTCCAGGCCACGCGTCTTGCGCGTACGGTAGAGCTCGGTGAGCACCGGCGCCGCCTCATGGCACGTGGGGCACCAGGTGCCGAAGATGTCCACCAGCAGCACCTTGCCACGGAAGCGCGGGTCGTCGCTGCGCACCATCCGGCCGTCGAGGTCGGGGAACGCGAAGGTGAACGGCGCCGAGTCGGCCTTGGTGACCTCGGTGGGCGGCGTGAGGTGCGGCTTGCCGGTGCTGCGGATCGCGGTGAACGGCGTCTGCGCGCGCAGGCCGGCGTGGAAGGTGCCGCGCAGCGTGTCGCCCACCAGGCGCGCGGTGAGCATGTAGACGAACGAGCCGTCGAAGCGGTACAGCGCCACGCTGTCCCGCACGACCTCGCCGGCGAAGTGGCTGTAGTCGCCGGTGTTGCCGATCACCGTGCCCTGCAGGCCGCCGGGGCCCTTGTCGAACACCAGCACGCGCGGCGAGGTGCCGAAGCCGCCCTCGAACTGCGCGTCCCATTGGCCCGCGAGCCACGCCGGCGCCTCGGCACGCGGCCAGCGTCCCGGCGCCGCGCGGAACGGGATGCTGCGTGGGCCCTTGCTGCCGACGTTGCGATACATGCCCACGAGCGAGTCGCCCCGCCGGATCGCGGCGATGCTCGCCGCGTAGTCCGCCAGCTCGAGCAGCACGCTGTCGCCCCGCACCGTCACGGCGGAGAACGCGTCGCACACGTTGCCGTTGCAGAGCCGCCCGCGCAGCGACGCGCCTGCGCCCTCGAGCTCGATGCCGAACTTGAGCGTGCCGCCCGCGAGGTCGAGCGCGCCGCGCCACGGCCCGGCGAGCGCGGTCGTGGCGGCGAGGAGGAGGGTCGCGATCATGTGCCCGGCGCCGTCGGCAGCTTCCGCTCGTACTTCTCGCCCGCCGCCACCTCGGCGTCGAGCGTGTTGCCGGGCCACGGGGCCGGGCAGGGAAAGACGCTGCTGTAGGCGCAGAACGGACTGCGGGCGCGGTTGAAGTCGAGCAGGTACGTGCCGTCGGGCTGCGGCAGCAGCTCCACGAAGCGGCCGCCGTCGTAGGAGCCGCGGGCGCTCGTGCGGTCGCGGAAGAACACCTGCAGCTCCGACTCGTCCTCGGTGGCGCCGGGCAGGCGTCGCACCGTGAGCTTGAAGGGCTGGCCGCGCCACGAGGCGCTCACCGTGCCCGCCTCCGCGGCCCGCAGCTCGGTGCCGTCGGGCCCGAGCAGCGGCACCAGGCGCGGCGCGGCCGGCGGCGTGAGGGTGACCTTGAGCGCCGCGTCGGCGGCGTACGGGAAGTAGGTGGGCGGCTTCGCCTCGCGCGGTGCGCCGAACACCGTCACCGTGGTGCGGCCCGGCAGGCCCGTCGCGAGCACGCGATAGGGGCCCCCCAGCGACGCGAGCCGGCCGCGCACCAGCGGCGTCCGCGTCTCGCCGCGCTCGAGTGCGAGCGCGCCGTTCTTCTCCGAGATGGTGCTGCGCGCGATGCCGGGCAGCACCACGTCCGCGTCGCCCGCACCGAGCGAGATGCCGGTGCCGACGGGCAGCAGCGCCTGCGCGGCGTACGGCGACGTCGGCGCCGTGGCGAGCCAGCGCGCGTATTCCTCGCGCGCCCGGGACAGCTCCGCGGGCGCCTGTTGTGCGCGCGCCCCGATGGGAGCGGCGACGAGGAGCAGGAGTCCGAGGATGGTGGCGCGGCCGGCGGAGAGCAGTGACATGGAGCCTGACGACACGGGAACTCGACGTGGATGATCGCTGCCCGGAGTCTAGCGCGGCCTCCGATCGAGGCAAGGGGATCGGCGTGACGAGGGCCGTGCGCCAGCGTACCATATCGCATGCCGCACCATATCGTGCTCGCGTTCCTGCTCGTCACGCCATTCGCCGTGACGAGGGCGCTGGCGCAGGCGCCGACCGCGCCGGACACGGCCCGCGTCCAGATGCTCGACTCACTCGTGGTGCGCGGACGCGCCGACGACCTGATCGGGATCGCCCAGACCGCCTCCGAGGGACGCACCGGCCGGGCCGACCTGCGCGGGCGCCCGTGGTCGCGCGAAGGCGAGTTGCTCGAGACGGTCCCGGGCCTCATCCTCACGCAGCACAGCGGCG
>DASUOW010000234.1:0-16711 GCA_036276435.1 Gemmatimonadales bacterium | reverse complement strand
CAGGAGCGCATGGCGCGAGCCAGGCCCGCCAGGGCGCCCGGCTCGCGGGATGCGTCGGTGCTCGCTGCGGGGGTGGTCACGTGCGACGGCGCGCCTACTGCTTGCGGAGCGTCGCCTGCTCGAGGATGACGGCGTAGGTGTAGCCCGCGCCGAAGTCCTTGTTGAGCGCGAGGGTCCCGGTCGCGGTCACGATGTCGCCGACGGCGCATGCGTCCGTGGTGGTGATCGTCAGGTCGTTGGTGCGATCGTCGGCCTTCCCGCTGCCGTCCTGCACGTGCACCCAGTTCACGCCGAGGATGCCGGCGTTGTACTTCACGACGCGACCGCGCACGGTGACCGGCTTGCCGGCGAGCTTCGCCGAGTCCGCCCACACGCCCGCCACCGTCGTCCCGCCCGGAGCGGGCGCGACCGGCTCGTTCGAGATGGGTGCCTTCGGCTTCGGCGTGCCGTGGCCCGCCATCGGGGCCTGCGCGGGCTCGACGGCCGGCGCGGGGTCGCCCTCGCGCGCGATGTGCGAGGCGAAGTAGATCGTCGCGAAGTCGCGATTCAGCGTCGCGCTGTGGAAGTTCGTCATCGGCGTCTCGACCGGCACGGTGACGCGGTCGCCGACGGAAACGGTGAAGCGGCTGGTGGCGGCCCACACGTCGCCGGACGCCGTCGTGAGACGCACGTAGGTGTAGTTGCCCGCGTCGAGCGTTTCGGCCACGGTGCCGCTGATGCTCTCGGCGGGGCCGGCCGCAGGGTCCGCGGCCGGTGCGGCCGTGGGAGTGGCAGGAATCGTTGCGGCGGTCGCCGTCTCGGCCGGTGAGCGGCCGCAGGCGGCGAGAAGGACTGCGGCAGCCACGGCGAGCGCGGCCGCTGGAGATACATGGCGCACGGAAGACCTCTGGCGAGATGAAAGGAACGGAACTGGAGCCGGCGCGGCCACCCGGTGGCAGCCGCCCTGCTCATGGTAGCCGACTGGCGCCCTGTTCAGCTGCGTCCACTGTAGGGGTGCACCCAGGGACCGCGGTAGTCCCGCTTGAGCAGCGATGCCGCCCGCGGGTTGTCGCGCACCTGTTCCGTCCCGCCGTCCCACGCCAGCCGGCTGCCGGTCTCGAGCGCCACCATCGCCAGCTGGACGGAGGCGGTGGAGCGATGCGCGTCTTCCGGGGTACACGAGACCGGACCGCGCGTGCGCACCGCGTGCAGGAACTCGCTCACGTGGGCGAGCTGCTGGTCGTTACCCGCGTCGACGGTGCGACGCGGCACGTCCTTCCCCGCGGGGATCACCACGTACTTGCTGTCGGTCAGGAACACCGTCTCGCGTTCGCCGTAGAAGAACATCCCGATGTTGGTCTCCGGCGCGTATTCGGGTGCGCCCACGAGCCGGTGCCGCCAGGTGACGGGCAGGTCGCCGAACTCGAAGGTCGCGTTCAGCACGTCGGGCGTGGTGATGCGGCCCTTGAGCTGGTACAGGCCGCCGGCAGCCTGGATCCCCGTCGGCGCGCCGAGTTTCAGGACCGTGCGGATGGCATCGATCCAGTGAATGCCCCAGTCCACCAGGTGCCCGTTGCCGTAGGCCTTCTCGAGCCGCCAGTTGAAGTGCCCCACCTGCTCGCTGTACGGCAGGAGCGGTGCGGGACCGCACCACTGCTCCCAGTCGAGCGAGGCAGGCGGTGTCTTGGGCGCCGGATCCGCGAGCTTCGGCGCGTAGTGGATCTGCGCATCCACCGCGAGGACTCGTCCCGCGTGTCCCTCCGCGAGGTAGCGGGCGGCCTGCTTGACCGCCTCGCTCTGCCGTCGCTGGAACCCGACCTGGACGACGCGCCCGCTGGCCTTCGCGGCATCGACCATCGCGCGGCCCTCGCGCACGTCGTAGGCGAGGGGCTTCTCGCAGTAGATGTCGAGGCCGCGTCGGCAGGCCTCGATGAACGGCAGCGCGTGCCAGTGCGGCGGGGTGGCGATGACGACCGCCTGGAGCCCGGGCACGTCGAGCAGGTCCTTCCAGTGCTTGAAGGTGCGCGGCGGTGCGGCCTGCTGCGCGCCGTACTTCTTCGCGGCGGCCGCCACGCGCTCGCTGTCTACGTCGCACGCGGCCAGCAGCTCGACGCCGCCAGCCTTGTAGGCCGCGTCCAGCACGACGCCGCCGTACCAGCCGCAGCCAATCAGGCCCAGCTTCACCGTCGGCTGGGCCTGCGCGACTGCCGGGCGCCTGCCGAGCGTGGCGGCGCCGGCCACGAGCGATCCGAGGAATACGCGTCGGTTCACGGTCCGTCCTCCGGCAGCGATTCTAACCGGCGCCCCGGCCTCCGGTAGAATCGCCGGTGCGATGCACCCTTTCCAGCTGCTGCCCACGTTCAAGGAACGGCCCTGGGGCGTCGACGACCTGTCGCGGTGGTTCACCGGCGCCCCCCCTGCGCGGATCGGCGAGGCGTGGTTCACGGCCAACGACAACCGCCTCGCGGGCGGCCCGACGCTCGGCGAGGCCATCGCGGCCGACCCCGAGGGAATGCTCGGGCCGGGCGCCCGCGGCGACCAGTGCCCGCTGCTCGTCAAGCTCCTGTTCACGTCCGAGCGGCTGTCGGTGCAGGTGCACCCCGAGGACGACTACGCCCGCACGCACCATGCCTCGCTCGGCAAGACCGAAGCGTGGCACGTGCTCGAGGCGCAGCCGGGCGCGACACTGGGCCTGGGGTTCACGCAGGCGCTCGGGCGCCAGGAGGCGGTCGAGGCCGCGCGCTCAGGCGCGATCGAGCACCTGCTCGACTGGCGCGCCACGGGCGAGGGCGACACCTGGCTGGTGCCGGCGCGGACGGTACACGCGATTGGCGCAGGCCTCACCGTCGTCGAGGTCCAGGAGAACAGCGACATCACGTACCGGCTGTACGACTACGGCCGGCCGCGGGAGCTGCACCTCGATCGCGGGTTCGACGTCGCCGACCTCGGCCCGTACGCCGTCGACAACACGCGGCGGCCGTTGGCGCCGGGGCGCGACCTGCTGACCTCCTGCCGCTACTTCACGCTGGAGCGGTGGACGATCGATGGCGCGTTGACCTTCAGGCCGGGAGAGCGGCGTTACTACCTGCTGATCGTGACGCGTGGGTCGGGCACCTTGCGGGGACGGGCCCTCGCCCCCGGCCAGGTGTGGTTCGTGCCCGCCGCGGCGCCGCCGTTCGACGTCGCGTTCGACGGGACGCTCCTGCTGGCCTACACGAGCGAGACACCCACCGCGGCGTTTCGCGCGGCCCCTCGCTGAGACGGTCGCCCGGGCCGCGCACCCGCGCCCCCGACGCGCCAGGTCTTGGCGGCCGGGCCGCCGCCCTACGCCCCGGACCCGGGCTTCGCGGCCGGCAACTCCACGACGGTCCACCCCAGCCCCGGCAGCGCTGCGGCCGCGGCCGGCGACGTGCGGCCGGTGAGCACGAGGCGGAGCCGCGTGGCCTTGAGTTCGCGGCGCGCTCGGGTGGCCATCTGGTCGAGCGCCGCGCGCGACTCCGCGGTCCACGGCACCCAGTCGATCGGCAGCAGCGCGTCGGCCTGTCCGCTTGCCGCGACGGCGACGAGCGCCCGCGAGTCCTGGAGCACGGCCTTGTAGGGCGCGCGCCGATGCTGGTCCGCGAGCAGCTCTGCGCTCTCGACGAAGAACAGCGCCTCGCGCTCCGCCTTGGCCTCCGCAGCCGTGTGGACGTAGTCGGCACTGCCCGGCACCCGGGCCGCGTGCAACGCGGCGACGAGGCGCGTCTGCCAGGTCAACGTGAACCAGCCATTGCTCGCGAAGCGCTTCGCGTCCTTGTCAGCAACGCCGAGTTCCCGGAGCCGCTGCTCGTTCACCTTGCGCACTTCCTCGGGGTCGCGGCCCCACACGAGGTCGCCCACGCCCGACGTGATGCTGACGACACCCGGGATGGGCACCACGACCTTCGTGGCGATGGACCCGGCGGCATCCACCTTCGCGATGCTCTGCAGCGATTCGCGCAGCACGCGGTTGGTCGTGTAGGGATCGGCGCCGACCTTGCGCGCCCACCGGCGCATCGCGCTCGTCACGCCCAGGAGCGCGTTGCCGGTGCTGGCCGCGGCGTTCTCGCCCGACGACGGTCCCGGCTGGTCCGAACCGGTCGCCGACTCGGTCGCGCGCTGCGTGCGGCGGCCGAGGTTCACGCCAAAGCGCTTGATCCCGGAGCCGATCCCCTTGGCCGTGGCCGCGGGGTCCTTGACCGCGGAGACCGCTCCTTTCCCGACGTTCACGACGGCTCGGCCCGAGGCCTCCAGGAAGACCTCGGTCTTCGACACGTCCTCGAGCGCCGCGATCGCCTGCACCTCGCTGACACGCGTGGCCAGCTGCGAACGCCCGAGCGCTTCGAACGTGCCATAGTCCGACGTGACCGTGAACGCGTGCAGGTACTGCTCGGTCCGGACCGCCTCCTCGACGCGGTGGTGCGGCCCTCGCAGCACGGCGGGATCGAGCAGCTTGGAGGCGGTGAACGAGGGCGGCGCGTCGTCCTGGACGCCGCGCGCGAGCGCGCTCACCTGGATCGCTGCGGACGCACACGCCAGCGCGAGGAGCACGAGGGTTCTGGGCTTCATCGCCCTAGATGCTAGCGCGATCGGCGGCGCGGTGCCATCAGCGCCCCGCCGTCGCGGGCGCGGCACCGGGGGCCAGCGGACGCATGAACCCGGCAAGCGCGCGGCGCGCGAGTTCGCGGCCCATGGCCTCGGCGGCCTCATTGGCGAAGCGCGTGTGCGCCCCCGCGTAGATCCGTGACAGCGACATCTCGTCGACGAAGGCCTTCCAGGTCGGCAGCACGCGCCGCATGCCCGGGTTCTTGTCGTAGCTGCGCAGCCAGATGCCCCCGGACGGCGCAGGGCCGGTCTCCGCTTCGAGCACCGTCGCGGCCGCGGCGGCCACGCCGCAGTGCCCGCAGGGATAGTCCGGGTGCGTCGGCGTCCGGAGGAGCGGCTCCCACGCGGCATCGCGCGTCGTCGCGTCGTTGCCGTCCTGGTCGGCGTTGCGGATCGCCGTGATGGGGCGCCAGGTGGCGAAGTGCATCTTGGCGTCCATAATCGCGAGCCACGTGTCGTCCATCGCCAGCAGGGTCATTGCGTACAGGCGCGCGTTCTGCACGAGCGAGCGGCCGGGCTGCCGCGCCACGTCCCCGAGCAGACGCGGATAGCTGATGTTCAGCCACGGCGACACGAGCAGCGTCTGGTCTTTCGGGCGTTCGGTGCTGTGCTTGGCCCCGAGCCGCCGCACCTCGTCGAGGTCGCGCGCGTACTGCTCGCTCGAAAGGGCGGGCGGGCCCGCGGGCCGCACGTCTGCTGCGGTCTTCATGAAGAAGGGCGGCATCGCCGTATCGAACGGCAGGATCGACGGCAGCCGCGGGTCGATGTAGACGCCGGGCGCCGTGCGGGGGCGGTACTCCGTGAACGTCGCGCCAGCGGGCAGCGCAGCGCGTGCGATCACGGCAGCCGCGACCCGCTTCCCCAACTCGACGCCCGCAGTCTTCTCCGGGCCTTCGGGTACCGTCCCCAGCGTCACCACGAGCGCGTCGTCAGCAGGAGTCTTGTGGTTCGGAAACAGGGTGGTGATGACGGTGTGCGCCGCCGACGCGACTGCCGCCTCGGCGGACGTGCCGGCCGCTGCGGGGGAGGTGCCCAGGAACGAGCTGTAGCGGCGATCGACCGCGTTGGCCGCCTCGAACATCGCCAGCGCCACCTGGGCGCCCGCCCGTGCGGTCACCGCCGTGCGCTGTGCCCCTGCGGCCTCGGCCACGTCGTACTCGACGTGCTCGGCCACCTCGAGCCACGTGACCACGACGTCCGCACCAAGCGCCGCTGGCCGGCCGATGAAGATCGCCAGCGCGAGGCACGTCACAACAAGGGACGCACGGGGTGGGCATTGGAGCATGGCGGTCCTCCGTCTCGAGGGCAAGCGGCCGGGCGCCGATGTCACCCAGGTGAACCGGCGCCACGTCCGCCGCGGCGAATGGCTGAGTGGACGGCGCATTCTACCCGAGGCGCCCGGCCGTTCACGCCTCGCACCGATGCGTCGAGCGCGACCGGCTCCTGTATCCTTGGCGATCGGGTCCTTCGAAAGGAGCACGACGTGATCGACGAGACACGGTATGGGCTGGGCGTGGTGGTGGCGGCAGGTTTCGACGAGGTGCTCGCGCGCACGGAAGCGGCGCTGCAGGCGGAGGGCTTCGGGGTGCTCACGCGCATCGACGTCCGCGAGACGCTCAAGAAGAAGCTCGACCGCGACTTCAGGCGGTACGTGATCCTGGGCGCGTGCAACCCGCAGTTGGCGGATCGCGCGCTGCACGCGGAGATCGAGATTGGGCTGCTGCTCCCCTGCAACGTGATCGTCTACGAGCAGGGTCCGGGCGAGACGAAGGTCGCCGCGATGGCGCCGATCCCGGCGCTGGGCCTCGTGGGGCCCAACGAGGCGATGGAGGCGGTCGGCCGCGACGCCGACGGCCGCCTCCGACGGGCGCTGGCCTCCCTGGCCACGGCGTGACGCGCCCGGGCGGCATGCGCCCGGGGTGCCCGGCGCCTGGGCGCTCATCCTGCTGCTGACCGCGGGAGGTCCGGCACTTTTCCAGGGGGCCTGGGGATTTCTCCGCAAAGGGGCAGGCACCGCCGCACGGGGGGTGGCCGCGTCGTCGGGAAACGGCCCGAAGCGCGCCGCCGGATGGTCGGACCTGACGGTTGGGCTGGCCCCGCCCTTGCTGCCCGTGCGCGTGCGAGGACTCTCGTCCCGTCGCACCTTTCCAGGAGCGCACGCCCTCATGGATGCGTTGACACTCGCCCGCTGGCAGTTCGCCGTCACCACCGTCTATCACTTCTTCTTCGTGCCCCTCACCCTCGGCCTCGTCTGGGCGGTCGCCATCCTCCAGACGGCCTGGGTGGTGACCGGCAAGCCGACCTACCTCAGGCTCACGAAGTTCTGGGGGAAGCTGTTCCTCATCAACTTCGCCATGGGCGTCGTCACCGGCATCGTGCAGGAGTTCCAGTTCGGGATGAACTGGTCCGAGTACAGCCGGTTCGTCGGCGATGTCTTCGGCGCACCGCTGGCGATCGAGGCGCTCCTCGCCTTCTTCCTCGAGTCGACGTTCCTCGGCGTCTGGATCTTCGGCTGGGATCGGCTCCCCAAGAAGGTGCACCTGGCGACCATCTGGCTCGTGGCGCTGGGCTCGAACCTGTCCGCCATCTGGATCCTGATCGCGAACTCGTTCATGCAGCAGCCGGTCGGGTACGTGCTGCGGAACGGCCGCGCGGAGATGGACAGCTTCCTCGCGCTCATCACCAACCCCCACGTGTTCGTGCAGTTCCCCCACGTCGTGACCGGCGGCATGGCCACGGCGGCGTTCTTCATGCTCGGCATCAGCGCGTGGCACCTGCGGAAGCAGCGCGACCCCGTCAACGTCGAGGACTTCCGGCGCTCGTTCCGCTTCGGTGCCGTCTACGCGCTCGTGGCGACCGTGGCCGTGATGCTCGTGGGGCACACGCAGGCGCAGTACATGATGCGCGTGCAGCCGATGAAGATGGCGGCGGCCGAGGCGCTCTGGGAAACCGAGAACCCGGCGCCGATGTCGCTGTTCACGTGGGGCAACGAGCCGGAGCGCCGCGACGTGTTCGCCGTCAAGGTGCCGGGCCTCCTCAGCTTCCTCGCCTACAACGACTTCACGGGCGAGGTGCGCGGCATCAAGCAGCTGCAGGCCGAATACGAGCAGCGCTTCGGCCCCGGCGAGTACGCCCCGCCGGTCAAGTGGACCTACTGGACCTTCCGCGGCATGGTGGGCGCCGGCATGGTGATGCTGCTGCTCGCCGCCGCCGCGGTGGTCGGCGTGCTGCGCGAGCGCTTCGAGCAGAGCCGGTGGCTGCTCGCCGCCCTCGTGCCGGCCATTGCGCTGCCCTACATCGCGAACAGCACGGGCTGGATCTTCACCGAGATCGGCCGGCAGCCCTGGATCGTCTTCGGGCTGCAGAAGACGGCCGACGCCGTGTCGCCCAACGTGCTGCCGAGCGAGGTGCTGCTGTCGCTCGTGGTCTTCACGCTGCTGTATGGCGCCCTGATGGGCGCCTGCGTCTACCTGCTTCGGAAGTACGCCCGCGCCGGGACCGTGGCGGCCGACCCCCACGGGTCTCCCACCCTCGAACCCTACGCGGCGCGCGTCTGAAGGAGGCAGCGATGGCTTTCGATCTCAACTCCCTGTGGTTCGTGCTCGTCGCCGTCCTCTTCATCGGCTTCTTCGTGCTGGAGGGGTTCGATTTCGGGGTCGGCATCCTGCTCCCGTTCCTCGGCAAGACCGACGAGGAGCGGCGGCGCATCATCAACACGATCGGCCCGGTGTGGGACGGCAACGAGGTGTGGATCCTCACGGCCGGCGGCGCGATCTTCGCCGCGTTCCCGCACTGGTACGCGACGCTCTTCAGCGGCTTCTACCTGGCGCTGCTGCTGATGCTCGCCGCGATGATCGTCCGCGGCGTGGCCTTCGAGTTCCGCAGCAAGGACAAGCACCCCGCCTGGCGCGCCACGTGGGACTGGCTGATCTTCGCGGGCAGCGCCGTGCCCGCGCTGCTGTGGGGCGTGGCGCTCGGCAATCTCCTGAAGGGCGTCCCCATCAACGGGCAGATGCAGTTCGTCGGCGGGTTCTTCGACCTGCTCAACCCCTACACCCTGGTCGCCGGCCTCGCGTCGCTCACCGCCTTCATCACCCACGGCGCCATCTTCCTGCACCTCAAGAGCACCGACGTGATCTGCGTCCGGGCGATGAAGGCCATCAAGACCGTCGGCCCGATCGCGACGGCTGCCGTGTTCCTGTTCGTCGCCGCGACCTACGCGTGGACGGACGCGTTCGGGCAGCTGGGCGTCAACCCCGGCCTCGTCCCGCTGCTCGCCATCGGCGCGATGCTGGCCGCGGGCGCGTTCGTGCACCGCAACCTGCTCGGCTGGGCGTTCACCATGACGAGCGTCGCGATCGCCTGTGCGACGATCACGATCTTCATGGCGCTGTACCCGAGGGTGATGATTTCCAGCCTGGACCCGAACTGGAGCCTCACGATCTACAACGCCTCGTCGACGCCCTACACGCTCAAGGTCATGAGCCTGGTGGCCCTGGTCTTCGTCCCGATCGTCCTCCTCTACCAGGGCTGGACGTACTGGGTGTTCCGGCACCGGATCACGCCGAGCACCACGCTCGAGTACTGACGAAGTGCGGGGGCGGCCGGCGCCGCCCCCGCGCGTGCCCACCTGCAGCGGACGCGGCGGCGATGCAATCACCGCCGCGTCCGACCCACGAGACTGCCCGTGATGGCCCTGGAACGCCTGCTGGTGCCGCCGCCGGGGCCAGCCCGGCGCGACCTCGCCGCCGCCATCGGCTTCGGCCTGCTGGCGGGCTGCCTCGTCGTGGTGCAGGCCCTCCTGCTGGCCCACGTCATCGACGGAGCGTTCCTGGGCGACCGCTCGCTGGAGGAACTGACGGCGCCGCTGGCGTGGCTGGCCCTCGCCGCGGTCGCGAAGGCCGCGTGCGGCTGGCTCGCCGACGCGCTCGCCGCACGGGCGGCCGCACGCGTGCGTCTCGCCCTCCGCCAGCGCGTGCTCGAGGACGTGCAGACGGCCGGTCCGGCGTTCACCCGGAGCAGGCCCGCGGGCGCCCTCTCCACGACGGTGGTCAGCGGCGTCGAGGCCACCGACGCCTACGTCTCGCAGTACCTGCCCCAGCTCGCGTTGTCGGTCCTGGTACCGCTCGTCGTGGGAACCACCGTGGCGTGGCTGGACCCGCTCTCCGCCCTCGTCCTCCTCGCCACCTACCCGCTGATCCCGCTCTTCATGTTCCTCATCGGCAGCCACGCCCGCGTGGAGACGCGGCGGCAATGGCTGACGCTCTCGCGCATGCGCGCGCGGGTCCTCGACGCCATCCAGGGACTGCCGACGCTCACGGTGTTCGGCGCGGCCGCGCGCGAGGCCGCCGGCGTGCGCGACGCCAGCGAACGGTTCAGGGTCGTGACGATGGGCGTGCTGCGCGTGGCGTTCCTGTCGGCGCTGGTGCTCGAACTGCTCGCGACGCTCGGGGTGGCCATCGTCGCGGTGGAGATCGGGTTGCGCCTGCTCTACGCGCGCGTGGCATTCGGTCCGGCGCTCGCCGTCCTCGTGCTCGCGCCCGACTTCTACAAGCCGCTGCGCGCGCTCGGCGCGGCCTTCCACGCCGGCATGGCCGGGAAGGAGGCGGCGGCGGCCATCGCGCCATTGCTCGCGGAGCGCCAGCCTCTCGACGGTGCCGACACGGCGACCACGCGGACTGGTGCGCCCGTCCTCGATGCCGCTGGCCTCGCGGGTGCCGCCGTCCGCTTCGAGAACGTGTCGCTGACCTACCCGGGCAGGACGACACCCGCGCTGGAGGACGTGCGGTTCGAGATGCCGCCGGGCACCACGACCGCGCTCGTGGGCCGGACCGGCGCCGGGAAGAGCACGCTCGCCGAGATTCTCCTGCGGTTCGCGGATCCGGGCCGCGGCGCCGTGCACGTCGGCGACGTGCCGCTCGCGGCGATCGATCCCGACACGTGGCGGTCGCTCGTGGCGTGGGTGCCGCAGCGGCCGCACCTCTTTCACGGCACCCTGCGCGACAACCTCCTGCTCGCGCGGCCGGACGCCTCACCCGCGGCCATCGAAGAGGCGCTCGCGGAGGCGCAGGCGCACGACATGGTGCGCACGTTGCCGCACGGGCTGGACACGCCCCTCGGCGAGCGCGGCGCGCGGCTCTCCGGGGGCCAGGCCCAGCGCCTGGCGATCGCGCGTGCATTTCTTCGCGACGCGCCGCTGCTCGTGCTCGACGAGCCCACAGCGCAACTCGACCCCGGAACCGAGGCGGCGCTCACGCGCGCGTTGCACAGGCTCCGGCGCGGCCGCACGGTGCTGCTCATCGCACACCGCCTGTCGACCGTGGAGGCCGCGGACCAGGTCATCGTGCTCGACGCCGGCCGTGTCGTCGAGCGCGGAACGCACGCCGGCCTGGTGAACGCAGGCGGCGCCTACCAGCGGCTCGTGCAGGCGTGCCGGGGGACGGCGTGACCTCGCCGGTAGCCCGGCTGCTGCGCCTCTTCGCTCCCGACGGCCGGCGCATCGGCGGCGCCGTGCTGCTGCAGTTCGGCACGATGGCCGCCGGCATCGCGCTCATGGCCACTTCGGCGTGGCTGATTGCGACAGCGGCCCTCCACCCCTCCATCGCCGCACTCGCGGTCGCCGTGGTCGGGGTCCGGGCGCTCGGGATCGCGCGGGGGCTGCTGCGGTATTTCGAGCGGCTTGCGGCGCACGACCTGACGCTCCGGTTGTTCACGCGGGTGCGAACGTGGCTGTACGCGGCCCTGCAGCCGCTCGCGCCCGCCAGGCTGATCGAGCGCAGCAGCGGCGACCTGCTGGCACGTGTCGTCTCGGACGTCGACGCGTTGGAGCAGGTGTACGTGCGGCTGCTTGGCCCCTCGGCGGCCGCCCTGCTGGTGGCGGCGCTCTGTGCCGCGCTCCTGGCGCCACGTGGTGCTGCGCTCGCGACGGCCGCGGTCGTGGGGCTGCTCGGGGCCGGGGCCGGCGCGTCGTGGCTGGCCTGGCGCCTCGGCCGCGCAGCTGGCGCCGAGGTGGTCCGCGCCAGGAGCGAGGTCGAGGGCACGGTGGTGGACGGGATCCAGGGACTGCCGGACCTGCTGGCGCACGGAGCGGCTGCGCGACACCAGGAGACGGTGGCGGCCGCAGCGGAGCGACTCGCCTGTGCGCAGCTGCGCGCCGCCGGCGCCGCGGCCATGGGCGGTGCGCTGGTCGGCGTGGTGGCCGACCTCACCGCGCTGGCCGTTCTCGTGATGGCGATCGCGTCGGCCGCGCGCGGAGCCCTCGACGGCGTGCAGCTCGCCGTCGTCACCCTCCTGACCCTGGCGGCCTTCGAGGCCGTGACGCCCTTGCCGGCCGCGTGGCAATCCCTGGGCGCAGCGCGGGAGGCAGCCGCGCGGATGTTCGAACTCGTCGACAGTCCACCCGCCTTGGCGCCCGGCGGCGCCGTGGTTTCGGCCCCCGAGGGCACCCGCCTGGAGATGGCGAACGTGTCGTTCACCCACGCCGGGGCCGTGCGCCCCGCCGTCCAGGACGTGACGCTCGCGGTATCGCCCGGCCGGCTCGTCGCCCTCGTGGGGCCGAGCGGGTCCGGCAAATCGACCCTCGCGCACCTCGCGCTGCGTTACTGGGATCCTTCCGCCGGCGACGTGCGAATCGATGGCGTCGACGTGCGGCGCCTCGACGCGGACGCGGTGCGCGCACGTATCGCGTTCGTGCCGCAGCGGGCGCACCTGTTCAGCGGGACCCTTGCCGACAACGTGCGCCTCGCCAGGCCCGACGCCACGCCCGCGGAGCTCACGTCCGCGCTGCTGGCCGTGGGCCTCGGCGAGCTGACCAGTACGCTGCCTGCCGGGGCGGACACCTGGATCGGGGAGCAGGGCGTGCACATGTCCGGCGGCGAGCGCCAGCGCATCGCGCTCGCACGTGCCCTGCTGAAGCCGGCCCACCTGCTCGTCCTGGACGAGCCGACCGCGAACGTCGACCCGGTCAGCGAGCGGTCGATCGTCGCGGCACTCCGCGATCTCGCGCGGACGCGCGGCGTGCTGCTCGTCACGCACCGGCTCGACGTGCTGCGCGAGGCCGACGAGATCGTCGTGCTCGAGGACGGACGCGTCACGGCGCGGGGGCAATTCGACACCCTCGCACGCACCGGCGGGTGGTTCGCACGGATGCTGCGGCTCGAAGCCGAACGGCTGGACGTCGGTGCCAGCTGGGCCAGCGAGGCCGATCACTCCTCCTGAGGAGCGTCCAGCTCCGCACGCCGCTCGTCGAGGAGTTCGCGCACCGGGTAATCGAGCCGGAAGGTCGCGGCCTTCAACCCGACGATGTACGCGGCGTGCTCGTGCTGCTTGCGGACGGTGACGAGCACATCGTCGAGCCGGTCGAGGAGCGTACGGGCATCGGGCGAACTCCCGTCGCGCAGCCGCTGCATGAGGCGGCATGCCTCGCCGAGGGCCGTGCCCGCCCCAAGCCGCACGATCGCGGTGTTCTCGATCTCGCCCTGCACCTCATCGAAGCGCGGGTATCGCCGGTGACCGGACGGCGTTCGCGCCTGGCTGGAATCGAACCGGATGATGCGCGCCATGCAGCCTCCCTGCGGCCCCGCAGCCGCCAGCAGCCGACGTGCAACTCTCGTGACAGCGGTCGCCGCCGGTTCCCGGCGCCGGCGCAATGACGGCAGGCACGGCTGTGGTGGCCTCCCCGGCCATTGGCCGGTCGCCTGCCCAGGCTGCGCCCGGCGACGGTGAGAGGAGCCGTGCTACAACAGGGCCATGACCACCATCGACGCCCTGCTGGCGGAGTTCGATCGCGAGTTCGGCGTGACGCGGCTGCTCATCGAGCGTGCGCCGGCCGATCGCGCGAGCTGGTCGCCCCACCCGAAGTCGTTCACGCTCGGTGACATCTGCCTCCACCTGGCGAACCTGCCCTCGTGGACGGCTCCCACGCTGCGTTCGACCGAGTTCGACCTCAATCCGCCGGACGGCGGCGCGCCTCCGCGAGCGGTGTTCGACAGCATGGAGGCCACCCTGCGCCGGTTCGACGCCAACGTCGCCGAGGCCCGCGCGGCGCTCGCGGGAGCGGTGGACGCCGAGTTGGCCGTGCCGTGGACGCTCAAGAACGGCGGCGAGACGCTCTTCACTATGCCGCGCGGGGCCGTGCTCCGTACGTTCGTGCTGAACCACGCGGTGCACCATCGCGGGCAGCTGAGCGTATACCTCCGGCTCTGCGACGTGCCGCTCCCGCCGATCTACGGGCCGACGGCCGACTCGGCGTAGCTGCGCGGCCGCCTGCACCGCCTCACCACCCGACCTGCTGCCCCTTGTTCTGTTCGTCGAGCCACGCGATCAGGGGCGCGAAGTAGTCGTTGATGGCCGTGGCGTCGATCTCGCGCTGTTCCGTCATGACCTCGAGCGCCTCGGGCCACGGGCGGCTCATCCCGAGCGCCAGCGTCTTCTGCAGGCGCTCGCCGGCCGCCTGGTTGCCGTAGATCGAGCAGCGGTGCAGCGGCCCGGACTGGCCGGCCGCCTGGCACAGCGCCCGGTGGAACTGGAACTGGAGGATGTGCGCCAGGAAGTAGCGCGTGTAGGGCACGTGGGCCGGCACGTGGTACTTGGCGCCCGGATCGAAGTCGGCCTCGCTGCGCGGGACTGGCGCCACGAGCCCCTGGTAGCGGCCGCGCATTTCCCACCACGCCGCGTTGTACTGCGCCGGCGCGATCTCGCCGGCGAACACCTTCCAGCGCCACTGGTCGATGAGCAGGCCGAACGGCAGGAACGCGATCTTGTCGAGGGCCTGGCGCAGCAGCAGCCCGATGTCATCGCCGGCGGGCGGCACAGTGTCGACGATCCCGATTCGCTGCAGGTACTCGGGCGTGATCGACAGCGCGATCGTGTCGCCGATCGCCTCGTGGAACGCGTCGTTCGCCCCGCCCTTGAACAGGTACGGCTGCTGGTTGTAGGCAAGCTGGTAGAAGGTGTGCCCGAGCTCGTGGTGGACGACCCTGAAATCCTCGTCGCGCACCTGGATGCACATCTTCAACCGCACGTCGTCGACCGTGTCGATGTTCCAGGCGCTCGCGTGGCAGACGACCTCGCGGTCGGCGGGCTTGACGAACAGCGATCGTTCCCAGAACGTGGCCGGCAGCGTCTTGAACCCGAGCGACGTGAAGAACTGCTCGCCGAACCGCACCATGCCGCGGGCGTCGACCTGCCTGGCTCGCAGGCGCTCCGACAGCTCGATGCCGCGCGCGTTCCCCGGCGGCGCCACGAGCGTGTAGATGTCGCTCCATTGCTGCGCCCACGGGTTGCCCAGGACGTGTGCCGGGATCGGACCGGTCGGCGGCACCACGGCGGGCCCGTAGTGCTCGGAGAGCCGTCGCCGCACGTACGCGTGCAGTGACTGGTAGAACGGACGCACCTGTTGCCAGAGCCGCTCGACCTCCGCGGCGAAGCGGTCGGGCGGCATGTCGTAGTTCGACCGCCAGAGCGCGCCGGCGTCGGCAAAGCGCAGCTCGCGTGCGCCCTCGTTGGTCAGCTGCACGAGACGCGCGTAGCGGTCGCGCATCGGCGGCGCGATCTTGCGCCAGTTCACCCACAGGTCCAGCAGTTCGCGCGGGTCGCGGCTCTCGGCGGTGATGCGTTCGATGGCCGTGATGTCGAGGCACTCCTCCCGGCCGCCCCGCGTCTGGCGGCAGTACTTGCCGCGGCCGTAGTCGCCTTCGAGCGACGCCGCGATCCGGGTGAGCTCCGCGCGCCGAGCGGCGTCCGCGGGCGCCGGAAGCGTGAGCTGCAGCCGCAGCAGCATCAACTTGCGCGCGAGGTCCGGCGGCAGCTGCACGCGCGCGAATCGCGCGGCCTCCGTCGCGAGCTCCGACGTGCGCTTGATGAGGGCCTCCTCGGCTTGTGCGGCCAGGATCTCGGTGTCGGACGTGAGGTAGGTCGACTGCACCCAGTTGGCGCGCTCGGCCCTCACCGCGGCATCGGCCAGCGTCGCCTCCGCGCGCTCGATGAAGGCACGGGCATCTTTGGCGGTCGGGCCCTGCGCGCCGGCCGCGGCGTGATCGATTGCGGGCACGAGCACGGCGGCCGCGATCACGCCGCACAGCAGTCGCACGATGAAGGATGAAGGACGCTGAGCAGACATGATCGGAATTGTACGACCCCGTGTGCGGACTGCAGGCACAGCGGTTGCACGGCATCCGCTCGGTGCCGTCAGGCTGGAGGCTGCGATGCTCGCGAGACCGATGCGCCGTGCACACGAAAGACGGGCTCTCAGACCGGTGGCGCGCGACGGACGCGTCGCACCAGCCGTGGTCAGCGGGGCCGCGGGCGCGGTGGCATTGACGGCCATCCACCAGCTGGCGCGTCACCGGCTGGAGTACCCGCCGCGGATGGATGTGCTCGGCAAGCGGGCACTCGCGCGACTCATGAGGTCGGCGGGGTGGATGCCGCGAGACGAGCAGGTGCTCGAGCGGAACGCCTTCGCCGGAGACCTCGTGGCCAACACCGCCTACTACGCCGCCGTCTCGCTCGCCCCCCGGCACCCGCTCCGGTGCGGCGTCCTGCTCGGGGTGGCCGCCGGGCTCGGAGCGCTCCTGCTGCCTCCCGTGATGGGCCTCGGATACCCGCCACATTCCAACGCGTGGTCGAACCGGGTCATGACGGTCGCGTGGTACACGCTGGGCGGGCTCGTCGCCGGCGGCACGTTCGCGGCGCTGGGGCACGACCGCGACACGACGGGCCGGGCATGACCCACCGTGCGGGCGTGCGTACCAGTGGGCACGGGACGAGGCCGGCGGCCCGGCAGAAGGACCCCTGACCGGCTCTGCTATGATCCCCCTACCCCATGGGAAGACGCGCTGCGCCCCTCTACCCGG
Organism: Gemmatimonadales bacterium; assembly: GCA_036276435.1. Lineage (GTDB taxonomy): Bacteria > Gemmatimonadota > Gemmatimonadetes > Gemmatimonadales > GWC2-71-9 > JAGGAG01. The sequence goes on along the minus strand of DASUOW010000234.1, from coordinate 257 downwards.
AGCCGTCCGAGTTTGCGCTGCCGCGTCCAGCGGGTGACCAGTCGGACCAGGCCCTCTTCATCAACCGCGAGCTGAGCTGGCTCGAGTTCAACCAGCGCGTGCTCGACCAGGCGCGGGACGCCGCCCACCCGCTCCTCGAGCGGGTCAAGTTCCTGTCGATCGTCGCCACCAACCTCGACGAGTTCTTCATGATCCGCGTCTCGACGACGCAGAAGAAGCTGCGCGAGGGGATCGAGGACGTGGCGCCCGACGGCTAC
>DASUOW010000233.1:0-9334 GCA_036276435.1 Gemmatimonadales bacterium | reverse complement strand
CCGATGGTGGATGCCGCTCGCGTCGCTGGGCATGCGGATGGACTTCTACTCGGTCGTGGACGTCTGTTCGCCGTTCTTCCTCTACCTGCCGTTCGGCGCGCTGCTCGCCGTCTGGCCGCTGCGCCGCCAGGGTCCGCTGCGCGGGCCGCTGCCGGGCGTCTACCTGGCCATCGCCTTCGAGGCACTGCAGGTCCTGGTCGAGGGCCGCCTGCCCGACATCACCGATGCGCTGGTGCAGGCCAGCGCCGTGCTCGTGGGCTGGGCCATCATGCGGCGCACCGGCTACCCCAAGCGCGGCGTACTGCGCGCCGAACCACGCGTGGCTCCCTCCGTCTCCTGACCCGGTTCGCGCTCGACATCACGCCGCTCCGCGCGAGCCGCGACTTCCGCCTGCTCTACCTCGGGCAGACGGTGTCGTTCGCGGGCACCATGATCACGACCGTCGCGCTGCCCTACCAGATCTACCAGCGCACCCACTCGACGCTCGCCGTCGGCCTGCTCGGCGCGGTCGAGCTGGTGCCGCTGCTCGTCATGGCGCTGCTGGGCGGCGCCTTCGCCGATGCGCACGACCGGCGCCGCATGCTGCTGCTGAGCGAACTCGCGCTCGCCACCTGTTCGGCGGCACTGGTCGCGCTGGCGCTCCTGCCCGCGTCGCCCATCTGGGCACTCTACCTCATCGCCGCCCTCAGCGCGGGACTGAGCGGCTTCCAGCGCCCCGCCCTCGAGGCGCTCACGCCGCGCCTGCTCCGCGGCGACCTGATGCCGGCGGCCGCGGCACTGCAGTCGTTCGGCCGCACCCTCGGCGCCGTGGGTGGACCGGCCCTCGGCGGGCTGCTCATCGCGGCGCTCGGCCTGCCGCTCACCTACGCCGTCGACTGCGCGAGCTTCGTGGTCTGCCTGCTCGCCGTGCGGCAGATCCGCGCCGTGCCCCCGCCGCCGGACGCCGAGCCGCCGAGCCTCGCGCGCATCCTCGAGGGCCTGCGCTACGCGCGGCGGCGACCCGACCTCATGGGCACCTACCTCATCGACATCAACGCGATGTTCTTCGGCATGCCGATGGCGCTCTTCCCCGCCATCGCCGAGCAGCTCGGTGGCACCTCCACCATCGGGCTCCTCTACGCCGCGCCCGCGTTCGGGGCCATGCTGGTGACGCTCACCAGCGGCTGGACGGCGCGCGTGCACCGCCATGGTCGCGCCATCGCGCTCGCCGCCGCGGCGTGGGGCGTCTCGATCATCGGCTTCGGATTCACCGATTCGCTGTGGCCGGCGCTGCTGTGCGTGGTGCTCGCCGGCGCGTTCGACATGATCAGCGGGATCTTCCGCATGACGATGTGGAACCAGACCATCCCCGATGGCCTCCGCGGCCGGCTCGCCGGCATCGAGCAGGTGAGCTACATGACGGGGCCGCTGCTCGGGAACGTCGAGGCGGGGTTCGTGGCGGGACTGACGAGCATCAGGTTCTCGGTGGTCTCAGGCGGCGTGCTGTGCGTGGTGGGGACGGCCGCACTCTGCGCCCTGCTGCCGGCATTCCTGCGCTACGACGACCGCACCTCGGTGCACCGCGCCGAGAAGCGTGCGGAGGAGATGGTGCGCGCCTGAGGCCGCTCAGCGGCCGACGCGTGCCGAGTCGGCGCGCGCGGCCGCAACCATGGGCTGGAAGGCGGGATCGGCATGCCGCCACAGGCGCAGCACGTCACCGAACGAGCGCCGCGCGGCCGCCAGCTGGCCGCGCCGGGCGAGGAGACGTGCCTCACCCAGTCGGGCGTAGGGGAGGAACATCAGGTCGCGGCCCGACGCATCGGGCACGCTGCGGAAGAGGGCGAGCGCCTCCTCGTCGCGTCCGGCGGCGGCGAGGGCCATGGCCAGGTCGAGCCGCGCGGGCCACGAGGGCTCCGGACCGAGGAGCGAGTGCCGTCGCGCCGGGTCACGCAGGATCGCCCGCGCACCGTCGACGGCGGTGACGGCCCCTCCCTGACGTGCCAGCCAGACCGCATCGAGCCACGCCCCATAGGCCGCCGCGAACGTGTCGGGGGACACGAGCGAGTCGAGCCTGCGCTTCGCCTCCGCCCAGCGGGTGCCATCGCCCTGTGCGGCGGCGAAGCGACCGAGCATGGCGAATCGCGCGACGTTCCGGTGGCGCGACGCGTCGTCCCCGAGCGTGACGATGTTCTCGACCTCGACGCGCCACGCCTCGCTGCGCTCGTTGGAGAGCGGCACCCCCGGCAGGCTGGCCAGCGCGAGGCGCAGCTCGGGACAGAACCATCCCGTCGGCCGCTCGCATCCCGGCACGACCGGCCCGTCGAGCGCCTCCTGCCACCGACCGAGGGCGACGAGATAGGGCGTACGGAGCGCACCGCTCCGACCGGGAGCGCCGAGGCGGTCGACGCCCAGCGCGACCTCGACCTCCTCCAGATAGACCGCCAGCGCACGCGCCGCCTCCTGCGCCGCCCCCGGCGGCGCCGAGGCCAGTCCGCGGCGGAAGTCCGCGATGCGCGCCTGGTCGCCGCTCACATAGGCGCGCAGCCCTTCGAGCTCCCATCCCCGCACCGTGCCGCGGAGCCTCGGCAGCACGGCAGCGGCGAGCGCCTCCAGCCGCGGACGATCGCGATCGGCCGCCGCCAGGCGCGCCAGATGGAGCAGCGCCTCGAGATCGTCCGGATCCAGCGCAGCGACCCGCTCGAACGGCACGCGCGCCTCGCGCCAGCTCCGGCCGCGCGCCGGTCCGAGGTGGAACCGCGTCTCGCCGAGGAGGAACCACGCCTCGATCGCTTCGGGGTCGTCGGCCACCATCTCCGCCAGCACGTGCTCGGCGGCATCGCCATCCTGGCGGTAGTAGGCGGTGGCGGCATCGAGGAGCCTGGTCTGCCTGATCGACAGCCGTGCCCGGCCGCGATCGGCGAGCGCGAGCATCGCGAGGATCTCCTGCCCCGAATGGCTGGCCCAGTCGAGCGCGGTCGCGCCCCGATAGGCGGCGATCGCGAAACCGCTGTCGAACGCGACCGCCCCCGCGAATCGATCGGCGGCCTCCGCATAGCGCCCGGCGGCCATCGCCGCCTCGCCGTCCAGGAAGGCACGGAACGCGTCGAGCGACGTCGTGCCGGCGGCGCCGGCGGCCTGCGACTCGCGGCGCCCGAGTCCCGCCACGTCGGGCAGCAGCTGCAGCGCCACGGCGTCGGCCAGCGCGAACAGCGAGTCGCGTGCACCGCTCACCGCGGCGGCCTTCAGCACGTCGCCGGAGCCCGCCGCGCTCCGCAACTCGGCTCGCACCTGGACCCGGTCGCCGACCGCCGTCACATCGCCGGTGACGAAGTGCGTCGCACGGAGCCGGCGGGCCGCCTCGAGCGTCAGGCCCGCGTCACCGGTGTCACCGGAACGCGGGGCGAGCAGTCCGCGCACGGCGCGCGGATCCACCAGCCGGGTGCCGCCGGCACCGTCGAGCTTCGCCTCGAGCAACGCGCCGATGCCGTCGCCGACGTAGGCCAGCGATGGCTCCCCGTGCACCGTGAACGGCATGACGGCCACGGCGCGGCGCACCGGCAGCAGGTCCGCCTCCGCGCTGCGACGCGCGATCGCGACGAGCGTCAGCACCAGCAGCAGCGCACCCGCGACCGCGAGGCCCAGCGGCACCCGACTCCTGCGAGCGGCCGCCGGAGTCGGGACCCTCTCGGATGGCGCCGTCGCCGGCACGCTCGGTCCGTCGTGCGCGCTGCGATCGACCTCGTATGCCGCGAGCGGGCGCGAGCGCACCTGTGCCACGAGCGCTGCGGTCTCGGGCCCCGGCCGCTCCCCGAACTCCTGGCCGAGCCGCTGCGCGAACGACTCGTAGGCCTCGAGGAGGCCCGCGCGGTCGCCGGCACGATCGAGCACGCCGAGGAGCCGGCGCAACGCCTCCTCGTCGTAGGGCAGCAGTCCCGCCGCCCAGCGCGCCGCCTCCGCCGCCTCGGCAGCCTCTCCCCGGCGTTCGGCGTCGGTCGCGGCGCGCCATCCCGCGTCGACCGCGATGCCCGCCAGCCGCTGGCGCTCGCGCTCCAGCCACCGCTCGAACTCCAGGGCACCCGAGACGTGGAAGCTGGGCAGCAGGTCGCCCTGATAGCGCGTGCGGACCTCGAGCCACCGTCCGGCGGCGGCGGCCTGCTCGAAGGCAAGCACGTCGCAATCGAGCCGCGCGAAGTCGAGGCCGAGCGTCTCGGCGCCCCGGCCGACGAACAGCTCCGGCTCGAGTTCCTGACGCAGATGGTAGATGGCCTGGGAGAGCGAGTTCCGCGCACGACCCTCGTCCGACTCGGGCCAGAAGAGCGCGAGCAGGCGGTCCCGTCGGTGCGGACCGCGCGGACTCGCCAAGGCGAGCCAGCTCAGCAGCGCCAGTCGCTTGGGCTGAGCGAGCAGCTTGTCGGCCGGTCCGTGCGGACCGTGCAACGCGATGGCACCCAACGCCTTGAACGTGATCAAGTCGCTTCGGCCTTGTCGCGGCGGGTGTCGGACGAGTGAGATAAGGGGGATTGGAAAGTGAATTAAGACCGGCCACGATCTTTGGCAAGTGCCCGTGATCGCGGGCCGCCCGCCAATCCTCCAGCTCCGAGGTCCCGATGCATCCGTCCCCCGTGCGAGGGCGTCGCGCCATGCGCCTGCCCCTGATCCTCTCGCTCGTGTCCGTCGTGCTCGTCGGCGCCTGTGGCGACGACTCCAACGATGACGACGGCACCCCGACGACCAGCGTGGAATACGCCGGCGTCTTCGGCTCGGCCGCCAACGCCGGCCGGCTGGCCTTCGGCACCGAGTTCGCCAACGTGCGGGGCGCCGCCCTGCGGGCGCCGATCGACCTGACGGGCACGATGGACTTCATCAACGGCACCACGGTGAGCCTCTCGGGCACGCTGGACGGCTCCGCCCTGATCCTCACGGGCGGGGGCTACGAGTTCACCGGCACGGCCGTCGGCGACGTCATCAACGGCACCTTCACCGGGCCGGACGGCGAGACCGGCAGCTTCTCGGCCACGCTGATCCCGGATGGGATCGCGATCGTCACGATGTGCGGCAGCTTCTCCGGCGACGACTCGGGCGTGTTCAGCCTGAGCCTCGACCCCGATCGCAACGGCGGCGTGATCGTCGTTCCCGACGATGGCGGCCCGGGCGTGACCGGGGTCGCGCGCCCGAAGTCGGGCACCACGGATCAGGTGGAGGTGCTGCCCGACGCGCTGCCGTCGTTCGTCATCGCCACCGGCACGGTGAGTTCCGGGTTCAACTCGATCGCCGGTACGTGGGACGACGGCCAGGGCAGCAGCGGCAGCTTCACCGGCAGCGTGGACGCCTGCATTCCTTCCTGATCGGTTGATCGTCGCACGCGACGGGCCCGGCGCAGGCTGCGCCGGGCCCGTCTGCCGTCGGGGATCCGAAGCGCCCGATTTGGGTTATTTTGGACCCCATGACCAAGCCTTCCCGCATCGTGCAGCTCGGGCTGGTGCAGCAGCGCGCCTCCCGCGAGCCGGCCGACAACCTGCAGCGCACCGTCGAGGGGATCCGCGAGGCGGCACGCCGCGGCGCCCAGATCGTCTGCACCCAGGAGCTCTTCCTCGGTCCCTACTTCTGCCAGACCGAGGACCACGAGTTCTTCAAGCTCGCCGAGCCGATCCCCGGCCCCACCACGCAGGCCATGCAGGCCCTCGCGAAGGAACTCGGCATCGTGATCGTCGCGAGCCTCTTCGAGAAGCGCGCCGAGGGCCTCTACCACAACACGGCGGCGATCATCGACGCCGACGGCAGCTACTTGGGCAAGTACCGGAAGATGCACATCCCGGACGACCCCCAGTACCTGGAGAAGTTCTACTTCACGCCCGGCGACCTCGGCTTCAAGGCGTGGGACACGAAGTTCGGGCGCATCGGCGTGCTGGTGTGCTGGGACCAGTGGTATCCCGAGGGCGCGCGCCTGACCGCCATGCAGGGCGCCGAGATCCTCTTCTATCCCACCGCCATCGGCTGGCTCGTGCCCGAGAAGGCCGAGTACGGCGAGCGGCAGGCCAACAGCTGGGAGACGATCCAGCGCGCCCACGCCATCGCCAACGGCGTGTACGTCTGCGCGGTGAACCGCGTGGGCCACGAGGACGGCCCCAACGAGGGCATCGAGTTCTGGGGCAACAGCTTCGTGGCCGACCCCTCGGGCATCGTGGTGGCCAAGGCCGGGCAGGACGAAGAGGTGATGGTGGTGCCGGTGGACCTCGCGCGCGTCGACGTGCAGCGCACCCACTGGCCGTTCCTTCGCGACCGGCGCATCGACGCGTACCAGGACCTCACGCGCCGCTTCATCGACTGAGCCCATGACGCTCTTCTCGCCCGACTCGCCCGCCGCCTTCGGCTACCGCATGCCGGCCGAATGGGCGCCCCACCGTGGGACGTGGCTCAGCTGGCCGCACAAGGAAGCGTCGTGGCCGGGGAAGTTCGAGCCGGTGCCGCACCTCTTCGCGAAGATGGCGGGCATCCTCGCGGCGAACGAGGAAGTGCACATCAACGTGCGCGATCGCGACATGGAGTCGGACGTGCGCGACCTGCTCGCCCGCGATGCCTCGGGCGGGGTGAACGTCTTCTACCATCACCATCCCACCAACGACGCGTGGTGCCGCGACCACGGCCCCATCTTCCTGCAGCGCGAGACCGCGCACGGGAAGGAGGAGGCCATCGTCGACTGGGGCTACAACGCGTGGGGCGACAAGTACCCGCCCTACGACCTCGACGACGTCATCCCGACGCTCATCGCCGAGGAGTTCGGCCTGCCGGTGTTCCACCCGGGCATCGTGATGGAGGGGGGCTCGATCGACGTGAACGGCGCCGGCACCCTGCTCACCACCGAGGCGTGCCTGCTCAACCGCAACCGGAACCCGCACCTGACGCGCCTCGACATCGAGCGCTACCTGCGCGACTTCCTCGGCGTCACCAACATCCTGTGGCTCGGTGACGGCATCGTGGGTGACGACACCGACGGGCACGTCGACGACCTCACCCGCTTCGTGGGGCCGCGCACGGTGGTGACGGTGGTGGAGGACGATCCCTCGGACGAGAACTTCAAGCCGCTCCAGGAGAACCTGAAGCGGCTCCGTACGATGAAGGACCAGGACGGGCAGCCGCTCGAGATCGTCACGCTGCCCATGCCCCGGCCGATGGAGCACGACGGACAGCGCCTGCCCGCGAGCTATGCCAACTTCTACGTCGCCAACGGGGTCGTGCTGCTGCCCACCTACGACCGCGAGCGCGACCCGGTCGCCATCGACGTGCTGCAGCGCTGCTTCCCGGACCGCCGCGTGGTCGGCATCGACTGCACCGACCTCGTCTGGGGCCTTGGCGCCTTCCACTGCGTCTCGCAGCAGTGGCCGGCGCTCTAGCTCAGCTCTTCGTCCAGGTCCCCACCAGCACGGCGTGACGCCCGCCGCACGGGTCCGAGCCGCCGCCGCTGATCGTCAGCGTGTTGCCCTCGACCTTCGCGGCGTACTTCGGGGCCGGCTTGCCGCAGGCCGACGGACCGGCCTCGTCGCTGATCGCCAGGCTGTCGCCGGCGACCGCGAGCGTCGCCGTCCAGTCATGCTCCTCCGGCCAGCGCGGCGCAGGCAGTTCCACCGTCGCCTTGCCGCCCGAGCCCACCTCGAGCACCACGTCGCCCTCGCCGCTCATCGGCTTCGTCCACTTGCCCGTCAACCCGCCCGCCCCGCCGCCACACGCCGCCAGCACGCACGTCCCCACCATCGCCAGTGCGACACGCCGCATACTCATGCGAACTCCCCGGTCAGAGGTAACTGAGCAGCACCAGATCCCGCCGCCGCGCCTTCAGGTCGGCATACCACCGGCACGGCAGGTACAGCAGGAGGATCACCACGAACCACACGAGATAGACCACGCCGAGCCCGAAGCCCCATCCCTGCGTGGGGCTGAAGAAGACGTTGCCGGTCAGCACGTCGGAGCCGAAGCCCATCGCCAGCGCCGTGAGCCCGGCGAGCAGGTGCGCCAGCGCGACGTGGGCGAGGTAGTAGAAGAGCGGCACCCGCCCGAACACCGAGAAGAACCGCGCCACCGGCCCCGTCCACCGCTCGAACGCCACCAGCGACATGATGGCGGGTCCGAGCGTCATCAGCAGGTAGTCGAGCGACGGTGGGTACTTGGTGGTGTTGAGGAACGAGAGCACCGTCGTCACCGCGTCCTTCTGCACGCTCCAGGGCTGCGGATCGCCGTACACGTTGACCAGCCGGATCAGCACGAACGCCGCGGTCATGGCACCGCCCAGCCGCAGCAGCGTCCGGCGCCGCTCGGCCTCCGGCCGCTGCAGCAGCGCGCCGAACGCGTAGCCCGCCGCCATCACGCCGATCCAGGGAACCACGGGATAGGCCACGAACAGCACCGGCTGCCCCTCGTAGATGAGCGGCCCCTGGACGTGCAGGACGCTCCACAGCCAGCCCAGCGGCGTCGTGGGACTCACCGCGACCCCGTCGAGCAGGTTGTGCCCGGCGATCATCACGATGCCGAAGGCGGCGATCCACGGCAGCGGCAGGCGCACCAGCGCCGCCAGCACGATCATCGAGATGCCCAGCGCCCAGATCACCTGCACCCAGAAGCCCGCCGCCGGCGACACGCTGAAGAGCCACGCCGAGCGCACGAAGGTGAACTCCAGCACCACGAGCCACAGGCCGCGGGTCCACAGGAAACGCGAGAGCGCCTTCACGTCGCGCCCGCGTCCGAGGGAGAGGAACGCCCCCGTTCCAGCGAGGAACACGAACGTCGGCGCGCAGAAGTGGGTGATCCAGCGGGTGAGGAAGAGTGCCGCGTTGGTCTGGGTGAGGTCTTCCGGCGCGAATCGCACGTTGGTGAAGTAGTCCCGGACGTGGTCGAGGGCCATGACCACCATCACGATCCCGCGAAGGATGTCGACCGAAGCGATGCGGGTGGCTGGCGCCGCGACGGCCCCGACGGACGGGGCAGCTTCGATGGGGGTGGCGACCGACACCATGCGGGTCCTGGTTTGAAGAAGTCTTGCAATGTGGGGATCCGGACCGCGCCGCGCCAGACTGCTCAGCCGCGCGCGGCGAAGCCCCGGAGGGTATGCCAGACGGTGAGGGCCGCGAGGCGTCCGGTCTGTCCATCGCGGTCGAGCATGGGGTTGAACTCCGACACGTCGCAGGAGCGCACCGCGGCGTGCCGCCCGGCCTCGTACGCGAACTGGAGCCACTGGGCCACGCCGAAGCCGCCCGTCGCGGGCGCGCTCACGCCCGGGGCGTGGGCCTGGTCCACCGCGTCCATGTCGAACGACACCATCCCTGGCGTCTGCATCGTCGCGTACAGCTCGCGCATCACCGTCGGC
>DASUOW010000232.1:0-4211 GCA_036276435.1 Gemmatimonadales bacterium | reverse complement strand
GGCAGGATGGTGTGCCGGTAGAGCGCACCGAGCCGCCGCGCGCGACCGACCTCCGCGACCATCTCGGTGAGCATGCCGCGCGTCTCGGCGCGCATGGCGGCGAGGTCGGCTTCGGCCATCTCGCGCATGGCGGTGGCCTCGAGCCGCATCTGCTTCTGGCGGCTGCCGGCCCAGATCGGCACCGAGGCGCCGACCATGAGGCTGATCATGCGTTCCGTGCCGTCGTCCATGGCGCGCTGGCCGTAGATGGCGCCGACCTGCAGGTCGGGCCAGAGCTCGCGCGAGGCGCGCTTCTCGCTCGCGGCCGCGGCGGCCACGCTGTGCTCGCCGGCCTGCAGGATGGGTCGTTCGGCCGACGCGCGACCGAGCAGCGAGTCGAGCGCGGGCAGCTCCGCACCGAGCTCCGGCAGCACCGGCGTAGGCACGCTGTCATCGGGCGGCCGGTCGAGCAGCGCATTGAGCCGCGCGGCGAGCCCGATGCGCATGGCGCGCATGCGGAGCAGCTCCTCCTCCATGCGCGCGAGCTCCACCTGGGCGCGCAGCACGTCGGCCTGGCTGCCCTCGCCCACGCGATACATCGACTCGCTGGTGGAGGCGAGGCGGCGCAGCAGCGCCGTCGTCTCCTCCACCACGCCGATGCCGCGGTCGGTGCGCCACAGCTCGGTGAAGAGCGCCACGGCGGCGCTGCGCTGGTTCCACCATGCGTCGGCGATGCGCGAGACCGCGGCGGCCGAGTCGGCGCGCGCCGAGCGGGCGGCGAGGCCGAGCTTCCCGCCGAGCGGGAGCATCTGCATGACCTGCACCTGGTTCATGCCCAACGGATCGTTGAGCTCGAACCCGTCGAGGTCGCGGTTCATGGTCGCGATCTGGAGCTGCGGATCGGGCAGCCGGCGGGCGGGCCCGATGCGCGCCGCGGCGGCGCGCGCCCCGGCCCGGGCCGCGCGCAGTTGCGGACTGCGGGCGGCGAGCTCGGCGAGCACCGCGGACAGCGTGAGCGTATCGGACGGCTGGGACGTGGGGACGGCGGGCGGTGCGCCCACCACCGCCACGGCCATCAGGGCCGTGAGCGTGTGCAGCATGGTCTCCTCTCAGTTCAGTTCGAGCGGAACGAGCTCAAGCCGGCGAGAGAAGGACCAGGGGTGGAGGGGTGGGTGGGGCGTGCGTGATCGACGCGGGAACCGCATCGGTGGCGGAAGCGGGGACACGTCCGTCGGGCAGCCGGGCCGCCCGCGCCACGACGACTTCCGGCGACACCTGTGCGGTCGCCGAGCAGCCGTGCATGGCGCCGCAGGAACTGGCCGGACAGGCGGGACAGCCGTGGTTCGTCGTCAGCGCGTCTGCGGACGACTCGAGCGCCACGTGTCCGTGGGCGTGCACCGTCGCCTGCACCGCGATGGCGGGGCCTGCGCAATGCCCCTCGTCGGCCTGCAGCGGCGCCACGGCCACCACGAAACCCACGAGCGTGAGCAATGCCACGACGGCACGAGAGATCCGAGTCACGCCTTCAAGATAGCCACGGGAGGGCCCGGGGCTGCAAGGGATCCTGAAGCCGGCGCCAGAAGGCGGCCAGAAATTCGCAACCGGGATGCTATCTTGACGCCCCATGATCACCTACGACCCCAAGCGCTGGCTGTACGTCCTCCTCAGCTTTCCGCGCAGCCCGGTCTTCCGGCCCCTGTTCCTCGACGTGGTGCTGGCGGGCCTGTACGCGGCGGCGGTGGTCTGGGCGGAGAAGCGCTACCCGCAGATCGCCGTGCCCCTCGGCCCGGCCATCCTCTCGCTCCTCGGCATCATCCTGGGCCTCCTGCTCGTGTTTCGCACCAACACGGCCTACGACCGGTGGTGGGAAGGCCGGCGGCTCTGGGGGCAGCTGGTGAACGTCTCGCGCGCGCTCGCACGCCAGCTGGACGCGCTCCTGGCCCGCGACGCCTCCCAGGCGCAGCGGCGCGAACGCTACGCGACGCTCCTCACGCGCTATCCCGCGGCGCTCGCCACTCACCTGCGCGGGACGGCCGGCGAGCGGCACGAGCCCAACGAGCTGACCACGGCGCTGGTGCACGAGGTGCACGCCGACATCGCCGCCGGGAGGCTGCCGCGGGAAGCGATCGTGTCGCTGACCCCCCTGCTCTCCGCCTTCGACGACATCTGCGGCGCGTGCGAGCGCATCCGCAAGACGCCGATCCCGTTCTCCTACAGCTCGTACATCAAGCAGTTCATCCTGCTCTTCGCGCTGCTGATCCCGTTCGCGCTGGCGCGGGACTTCGCCTACGGCACGGTGATCGCGGAGATGTTCATCTTCTTCTCGACGATGGGCATCGAGCTGCTGGCGAACGAGGTGGAGGAGCCCTTCGGCACGGACCGGAACGACCTGCCGCTCGAGGACATCGGCGCCACGATCGCCCGCGACGTGCGAGCGCTGCTGCCCTCCTGACGCGCGGCCGGGCGGTGCGCTTGTCAGCCGCCGGGCGCCTCGCCCGACCAGCCGCCCCGCCGCGCGGAGAAGAAGTTGCGCAGCAGCTCGCCGCACTCCTCGGCCATCAGGCCGCCGATGACCTCGGGCCGATGGTTGAGCCGCGGATGGCGCAGCAGGTCCATCACCGAGCCCGCCATCCCGGCGCGGTCGTCCCACGCCCCGAAGACGACACGGTCCACCTTCGCGAGCACGATGGCCCCGGCGCACTGCGCGCACGGCTCGAGCGTCACGTAGAGGGTGGCGCCCACGAGCCGGTCGTCGCCACCCGCCGCGAGCGCCTGGCGGATGGCGAGCATCTCGGCATGGGCCGTGGGATCCCTCTGCTCGACCATCCGGTTGTGCGCCTCCGCGAGGTACTCGCCCTCGCGCATGATCACGGCGCCGACCGGCACCTCCTCGCGCACCGCCGCGGCGCGCGCGAGCCGGAGCGCGGCCTCCATGCCCGCGACATCCGCGGGCGAGGGCGTGCCCCTACGCACTGCGCGCCTGCGCTCCCGCCGCGTGGGCAAGCACGAGATGGTCGCCGTCGCGGGTCACGTCGATGGTGTCACCCTCGCCGTAGTCGCCCTCGAGCAGGGCGAGTGCGATGGGGTTCTGCAGCAGGCGCTGGATGACTCGCTTGAGCGGGCGTGCGCCGTACACGGGGTCGTAGCCCTGCTCGATCAGCAGCGCCCGCGCCTCGGGCCGCAGCGACAGCGTGATGCCCTTCGCCACCAGCTGCGCCGCCAGCTTCGCCAGCTGCAGGTCGACGATGCGACCGAGGTCCTCGCGCGACAGCTGCCGGAAGACGATCACGTCGTCCACGCGGTTGAGGAACTCCGGGCGGAAGTGCTGGCGCAGCTGGCCGCGCACCTGCTCCTCGACGCGCTGCCACTGGGCCACGTCCACCAACGGTCCCGCCTCGACGATGTATGCGCTGCCGATGTTCGAGGTCATGATGATCACTGTGTTCCGGAAGTCCACGACCCGGCCCTGGCTGTCGGTCAGCCGGCCGTCGTCGAGGATCTGCAGGAGCACGTTGAATACGTCCGGGTGCGCCTTCTCGATCTCGTCGAACAGGATGACGCTGTAGGGTCGGCGGCGCACGGCCTCCGTGAGCTGCCCCCCCTCCTCGTACCCCACATAGCCCGGCGGGGCGCCGATCATGCGGGCCACCGAATGCTTCTCCATGTACTCCGACATGTCGAGCCGCACCATCGCGCGCTCGTCGTCGAAGAGGAACTCGGCCAGCGCCCGCGCCGTCTCCGTCTTGCCCACGCCCGTGGGGCCCAGGAAGATGAACGAGCCCGTGGGCCGATTGACGTCCTGCAGGCCCGCGCGGCTGCGGCGCACGGCGTTGGACACCGCCGCGAGCGCCAGCGGCTGGCCGATGACGCGCTCGCCCAGCTCGGACTCGAGGCGCGTCAGCCGTGCGCGATCGGACTCGAGCATCTTCGTCACCGGGATGCCCGTCCACTTCGCCACGATCTCGGCGATATCCTCGGCCCCCACTTCCTCCTTGAGGTACTTCGCCGTCTTCTGCACTTCGGCGAGGCGCACCTCCTGCTCCGCGATCTCCGCCTCGAGCTGCGGGATGCGCCCGTAGCGGAGCTCGGCGGCCTTCTGGAGGTTGCCCTGCCGCGTGGCCTGGTCCACCTCGCCGCGCAGCGACTCCACCTCGGCCTTCTTGCCCTGGATCCCGGTGATCGTCGACTTCTCGGCCTGCCACTGCGCCTTCATGCCGGCGCTCTGCTCCGTG
>DASUOW010000231.1:0-14258 GCA_036276435.1 Gemmatimonadales bacterium | reverse complement strand
GGGGAAGACCTGGACGGACAACCGCGGCTACTTCCGGCTCGAGTCGCCGGCGCGTCCCGACTCGATCCGCATCATCTCCATCGGATACGCCGAGGCGCGAGTGCGAGCCGCCGACTCCCTGCTGGTGTCGCTCGAGCGGCTGGCGGTGGTGCTGCCCGAGCTCGTCACGACGGGCGGCCGGTGGACGACGCGCATCGCCGAGGACCCGGCGCCCATCACGACGGTGCAGTCCGCCGAGCTCATCTCGCGCGGGGTCACCGCCGTGGACCAGGCGGTGGCGGGCCTGCCGGGCGTGCAGCTGCAGCCGACGCAGCCGGCGGGCACGAGCGTCTCGATCCGCGGCATCGGCGAGCAGCGCGTGCTGGTGCTCATCGACGGCGAGCCGGCGCCCGGCAACCAGCTGGAGACGATCGACCTGAGCCGTCTCTCGACGTACGACGCGGAGCGCGTGGAGGTCACCAAGGGCCCCACGAGCAGCGAGTACGGCTCCGACGCGCTGGGTGGGGTGATCAACATCGTGTCGCGTGCGCCACCGAGGCCGTTCACGGTGGACGCGAACGTCTCGGCCGGCAACCTCGGTCGCGTCACCGGGGATCTCGCACTCGGTGGGACCAGCGGCCGGCTGGGCACGCGCCTCACGGCGTCGGTGAGGCAGCTCGACTGGGCGTCGGGCGTGGCGGACTCCACGTCGTTCGAGCGGGTCTGGAACGTGGGCGGCACGTTGCGCTACGCGGCGTCGCCGTCGGTGGACCTGCGCATGGACGTGAAGTACTTCTACGAACGGCAGCGCTGGCCCGTGGGCGCCGGCTTCAACGGCTTCCAGGACAACACGGGCCTGAGCGGCTGGGCCGAAGCGGCGTTCGCGGCGGCGGGCGGGCGCATGCGCGCGCGCGTGTTCGGGCAGGCGTTCGACTACAAGTACCGCTCGGCCCGCGGCGACGAACCGTTCGCGGACACCGGCGCGGAGCAGTCGGAGGACATCCTGCGCGGTCTCTTCGCGTACGAGCGCCGGCTCGGGCCCCACACCCTCGGCCTCGGCACGCAGTACGGGCACCGCGAGGTGACGGCACCCGACCGCCTCGTCGATGGCACCAACGAGGACGACCAGCTGGAGCTCTGGGCCAAGGACCAGGCACGCTACGGCCGCTTCCTCTACTCGGCGGGCCTGCGCTACACCGACAACTCGCGCTGGGGCGACAACCTGGCCCCGTCGTTCGGCGTGGTGTGGGAGCCGGCGGACCCGGTGCGCCTGCGGGGCAACGTCTCGCGCGGCTTCCGTCCGCCGAACTTCAAGGAGACCGGGTGGCAGTTCGGCAACCCGGCGTTCGGCTACACCATCGTCGGGAATCCCGACCTCGTCGCCGAGACCTCCTGGGCGTTCTCGTTCGGCGGCAGCTGGGCGGTGCCGGGCGGCGTGGTGGTCGACGCGGACGTGTACCGCAACGACATCGACAACCTCATCGACTTCTTCGCGTCGAGCGACGCCAACGGCACGCTCTTCACGCCGGAGAACATCGCCCAGGCACGCACGCAGGGCGTGGAGCTGTCGGCGCGGTGGGCCACGGGGGCGTGGAGCTTCCAGGCTGGCTACAACTACCTCGACGCGAAGAACCTCACCGAGGACCTGCCGCTCAACCGGCGCTCGATGCACACCGGCCGCTTCCGCACGAGCCGCACGTGGGACCGGGTGGCGGGCCTGCGCGTGGACGTCACGGGCACGCTGACCGGCGACGCGCCGATCGTGGAGTCCGGGCTCGGCACCGGCGGACCGGCGGTGGTGACGGGGACGCAGGAGGCGCTCTTCACGCTCGATTCGCGCGTGGCCGTCACGCCGATCGGTGACATCGAACTCAGCTTCGGCGTGGACAATCTCTTCAACGCGCAGCCGGCGGGCTGGCTAGGGCCGATCCAGCGGCGGGTGTACGTGGGGATGCGGACGCAGTGGTTGCCGTTCGGGGGAGCGAATCGGGCGGAGGTGAACTAGGACGCTACTTCAGCAGGTCGCTCAGGATCCGCTCCGTCATCCCCCACACCGTCCCCTCCGCAAGCCGATACGCCGAGACCCGTCGGATCCCGCCCTGCACCTCGATGTCCACCGGCACGTACGTCTCGGGGTGCAGCAGCGTCTCGAGCGGCACCCACTGCGCCTCGGCGACCTCGTCGTTGGGGCGCAGCGACGCGCGCGCCTCGATGCGGAACACGAAGGGACGCACCGCGATCGGCGGGAGGATCGGCGTGATGGGCGCCACGTCGTCGAGCACGCCGAGGAGCGACTCGGGCGGCACGACGAGACCGACCTCCTCCTCGGTCTCGCGCAGCGCGGTGAAGAGCAGGTCCTCTCCCTCCGCTCGACGGCCGCCGGGCAGCGCCATCTGACCCGACCACGGGTCGCCCAGGCGCTCGGCGCGGCGCACCACCAGGAGCGCGTCCGGCGAGGGCGCGATCACGACGGCCACCGCAGCCCAGCGGACGAGCGGCGACGCCTCGACCTGTCGCGGCGTGCGTGCCAGCCGCCGGCGCACCACCTCGAGCGTCACACGACGGCCCCTCGCGTCGGGACGTCTGCCGGCAACCCGGTCCGGCGCGCGCTCCATTCCCACACCCGCTCGGCGACCGCGCGATCCTCCGCCATCGGGTTCACCGGCGAGGGCGCGCGGTTCTTGAAGTACCTGCCTGTCACTCCCTCCACCTCGGGCGAGGTGGCGAGGTACAGGATCGTGTCGGCTCCCTCGTCGGGCGTGCCCGTGACGCGGGCGACGATCGGCTGCAGGACTCGCGGGAAGTAGGTGACGAGCAGCCGCGTCCCGATCACGCCCGGATGGAGCGCGTTCACCGTCAGGCCCGTGCCCTCCAGCCGCCGCGCCAGTTCGAAGGTGAACAGCACGTTCATCAGCTTGCTCCGCCCGTACGACTTCACGCCGCCGTAGGCCTTCGCGTTCTCCAGGTCGTCGAAGTCGAGCCGCTCGCGCAGGTGCGCACCGGAGGAGACGTTGACGATGCGCGCCGGGGCCGCCCGGACGAGGCGGTCGAGCAGCGACAGCGTGAGCGTGAAGTAGGCGAGATGGTTCACCGCCACCGTCATCTCGATGCCGTCGGGCGAGAGCGTACGGCGCTTCGACGCCACGGCGGCGTTGTTCACGAGCACGTGCACCGCGGCGTGACGGTCGGCGATGACGCGCGCCGCCTCGCGCACCTGGGCCTGCACCGCCAGGTCGGCGGCACAGACCTCGAGGGCCTGGTTGCCCGTGGCGGCCGCGATGTCGTGCGCCGCCGCGTCGCCGTCCTCGGCGCGGCGCGTGACGAGCACCACCCGCGCGCCGGTGCGCGCGAGTCCCTCCGCGGTGGCCTTGCCGATGCCGCGGTTGGCGCCCGTGACCACTGCGACGCGGCCGCTCAGGTCAGGTGTGTCGCGAACCACGTCACGCTCCTCGTCATGGCCCGGTCGAGCTCCGGCGTGCTGCCAGCCCACGGGTGGCGGGCGCCGAAGGTGTGACCTGCCCCCTCGATGCGCTCGAGCACCGCGTGCGGCTGTGCGGCGGCGAGCCGCTCGGCTTCCGCGATCGGCACCGCCTCGTCGGCCGTGCCATGGACGACGAGCCACGGCGCCGCCACCCGCGCCGCGGCAGCCTCGATATCGAGCCGCGCGCCGTGCGCGTCGATGTCGTCGAGCACCTCGGTGTAGAGCGGCAGCACCTCGCCGGTGCGCGCGTTCACGACGTCCTGCCGGCCCTTCGCCCGCCAGGTCGCGATGAGGTCGTCGCCCCAGCGGCGCACCGTGGCGATGGAGGCCCACGTCACGAGCGCGCGCAGCCGCGCATCGTCGGCCGCGCGCAGGACGGCGACGCCGCCGCCGCGCGAGTGGCCCAGCAGCCCGATGCTCGTGGGCGCCGGCACGCCGAGCGCACCGGCGGCGAGCGCGTCGATGGCGAGCCCGAGGTCGCCGAGCTCGGCGCTGAAGGTGTTGCGGCCGAAGCGCTCGGGAAACGAGAAGGCGCCTTCGTCGTCCACGCCCGCGCCGCTCACGTTGAGGCTCACCGCCGAGAAGCCCGCGCGCGCCAGCCGGTCGGCGAGCGGCGGGAACATGCCCCAGTCCTTGAAGCCCTTGAAGCCGTGCAGCACCACCACGGCCGGTCGCGGCGCCTCGCGGCCGCCGGCCCGCACGTCCACCGCGATGGGGCCGAGCGCGCCGTCGAGCACGTGCCGGGTGAGGGTGGGGGTCGCCATCACTGCACCGCCGGCTCGAGCAGCTCGAGCTCCCCGGCACCGGCGTCGAGCCGCGCGCGCACGCCGAGCGGCAGGGTCCACTGGTCGGGGATGTGCCCGATGGGGAAGCCGTACGCCACCGGGATGGCCAGTGGCCCGAGATACTGCAGCAGCACCTCGTCGAAGCCGAACACGCCGTCCCCCATCTCGCGCTTCATCTCGGTGAACCGGCCCACCACGACGCCGGCCAGCCGCGCGAGCGCGCCGACGGCGCGCAGGTGGGCGAGCATGCGGTCCACCCGGTACAGCGGCTCGCCGACGTCCTCGAGGAAGAGGAGCGCGCCGTCCAGCTCCGGGAAGAACGGGGTGCCGATCAGGCACTGCAGCAGCGTCAGGTTGCCACCGAAGAGCGGACCCTCCGCCACGCCCGGCAACAGTGGGACGATCCGGTTCTCCCTGGGTACCAACACATCCGCGACAGGCAGACGCTCGAGGCGGCCGATGGGCGCCGGCGTGGCGACGGCGCGCTCGAAGTGCCTCCGACTGAAGGCCGGCATCGCGGCGCGTGCGGTGGGACCGTGAAACGTCACCACGTCGGTCCGGGCCGTGATGCCGTTGAGCAGCGCGGTGATGTCGGAAAAACCGATGACCGGCTTGGGCCGACGCCGCACCGCCTCCATGTCCACCGCGTCCAGGATGCGCGTCATGCCGTAGCCGCCACGAATGCACCAGACGCCGTCGATGCGATCGTCGCCGAGGGCCGCGTTCAGGTCGGCGAGCCGCACCTCGTCGGTGCCCGCGAGATACCCCGCGCGGTCGCGCAGGTGTCGTCCCGGCACCGGTTCCCAGCCCAGCGCCCGGCACAGTTCGTCGGCGCGGGTGAAGTCGTCGAGCTCGAGACAGGGCGCCGACGGCGCCACGATCGCCACGCGCGCACCCGGCGCAAGTCGCGGAGGACGGATGAAGGCTTTTGACCGAGTCATGGGCGGCAATATAGATTCCTCGCTGCAACATTCGCGGAGCAGTGCACTGCGCGCTTCCCAACCCACGCTGCTCGTCGCCGGACGGGTCATCACCACATCGCGCGACGCGATGGTGGCCGAGTGGACCCAGCGGCTCGGCGATCGCCTCGCCGCTTCCCCCACCGTAGGCCGGGATCACCTCGTGCGCCAGTTCGGGCTGCTGGTCGAGCTGATCGGCGGCACCGTCGGACCGTTCCGCCGCGAGGTGGTGCCCCTCTGGAACCGCGCGATGGAGCTCTACGGCCGCACGGCGTCGCTGCGTGGCCTGGCGGCGGGCGAGGTGGTGGAGGAGGTGCAGCACCTGCGCGAGATCCTCACCGTACACCTCGCCCCCGAGCTGGCGCGCATGCGGCAGCGCCAGGCCATGGCCGTCATCCTCCGCCTCAACCGCATCTTCGACCGCGGCCTCGCCGTCGCGGTGGTGGGCTACACCGACGCGCTCGTCGCGACGATCTTCGCCCAGAACGGCGTGCCGCCGGCCGACGTGCACCAGGACGTGGCCGACATCGAGCGCCAGACCGCGGCACTCGCCGAAGAACTCGCATTCGTCACGCGCCGCCACTGAGCGGCGCTCCTCCCATGCTCCCAGCCATCCTCGCGGCCCTGCCCTGGGCCGCGCCGTTCTTCGGGATGCCGCGCCTCGCGAGCACCTCGCCCAACCTCACGGACGTGGCGCCGGAGGACGGCGTGCCCGTGAGCGTCATCATCCCCGCCCGCAACGAGTCGGCGCAGATCGAGACGGTGGTGCGCTCGGTGCTCGCCTCCACCTACCGCCCGCTCGAGGTGCTGGTGGTGGACGACCGCTCCACCGACGACACGGCGGCACGGGTGGAGGCGATGGCATGCGAGGACGGCCGGCTCCGCCTGGTGCGCGGCGAGCCGCTGCCGTCGGGCTGGTACGGCAAGCCGTGGGCGTGCCGCCAGGGCGCGCGCGCCGCCACGGGCGAGATCCTCGTCTTCACCGACGCCGACACGACGCACGACCCCGCCCTGCTGGGGCACGCCGTCGCCATGCTGCACCGCGAGCGGGCCGACCTGCTGACGCTCTCGCCGAAGCAGGTCGTGGTCTCGTTCTGGGAGCGGCTCGTCATGCCCCAGATCTGGATCATCCTGGGCCTGCGGTATCACCCCTCGCGCGTCAACGATCGCACCGACCCGCGCGACGTGATCGCCAACGGCCAGTTCCTGATGTTCCCGCGCGCCTCCTACGACGCGATGGGCACGCACGACCTCGTGAAGGGCGAGGTGGTCGAGGACCTGGCGCTGGCGCAGCACATCGTGCGGCAGGGCCGCCGCCTCCGCTTCGTGTTCGCGCAGACGCTGATGGAGACGCGGATGTACCAGAACCTGGGCCAGCTGGTCGAGGGCTGGTCGAAGAACCTCTACCTGGGCTCGCGGCTCACCTTCCCGGGACGGCCGCTGCTGCAGGCGGTGGCGCCCTTCACGATCATGGCGGCGCTGCTCTTCTGGCTGCTGCCGCCCCTCGGCGTGCTCGCGGCCGCGACGGGCGCGGCCCCGGCGCTGCTCGGCTGGGCCAGCCTCGCGACGAGCTTCGCGTTCTGCTTCTGGGCGCTGATCAGCTTCGGGATGGGTGCGCCGATGTGGTACGGCCTGCTCTACCCCCTGGGCGCGGGAGCCACGCTCTACATCCTGCTGCGCTCGATGCTGCGCGGGGCGCGGAAGGTGGAGTGGCGCGGGCGGGTGTACGACGAGGTGACGTCCTCGGTGCAGGAGCCCGGCGCGGTGCCCGGCCCCCGCGCCGCCTCAGGGGAGGCGCTCCGCACGTAGCTCCTGCGCCGCGATCGTGGCGGTCCGGATGCGCCCGTCGGGCAGCAGCACGCACGCGATCGTCACCTTGCCCACCTGCACCGTCGCGCCATCCCCGCTGAACGACACCGTGGCGTCGGCCGTCTGGCCGCCCATGAGGTTGAACAACGCCACCGGCACCGGACCGGCGCCTTTGGGCTGCAGCTTGCGCGCCTCGTCCACCAGCAGCTCGATCGTCGCGAAGGAGAGGTTGAGGTAGGGCATCGCGCCCTTCCGCGTCTGGTAGAGGCGCGTCATCAGCCCGCCGTTGGTGACGGCGTCGATCGCGACGCTGTCGTCCTTGAAGATGAGCCGCGCCTCCTGGATGATGCGCGGCTTGTGCTTCGGCGACTCGGCCGCCTCCTTCTCCGTCACCTCCATCAGCACCACGCCGCTCTCCGGCCCGCGGATCACCGACCACACCTCGTACTGCGAGCGCGGCTGCTTCCTGATCTCGAGCGTGCCGGACCACTTCGGCGTGCCGCGCTCGAAGCGCTCGATGGCGACGGTGTCGGCGCGGCGCAGCACGGCGAATCCCTGCTGCTGGGCCGAGGCGGTGGTGGACAGGGCGGTGAGCGCGCACAGGCAAGCCAGGACGGACGGGAACCGCATCGAGATCCTCGAAAGCTGGGTGAAGAGGCGGGGAAGTCTTACCCCTAACCGCGCCGAACGGAACCCGGCGTTCCCCCGGATACCCCCGGGGTGGGAATGATGACGGCCGAGCCGGGCCAAGGCCACACAGTCGTCCATCCCCAGCCGGATGGACCATGTCGCTCGCTGCCCTGCTGCCCCGCCTCCGACGCGCGCCCGACCTGCGGCTGCTGGTGCGGCCGCTGCTCCACGACACGCACTGGCAGCGACTCGACGCCGGGACGCTCGACCCCGACGGCAGCGCGGGCGTGGTGTCCGGCGGCGCGTGGCAGGCGCGGCATGGACTGCCGTGGATCACGCTCGAGGCGCGGGACGCCGGACACGCGGCCCGGCTCGTGGCGCGCGCCTGCGCCGCGGCCGGTAGGCCGGCGGGCATCCTCTGCCTCGACGTGGCGCGGCGGCGGCTGGCCATCGTGGCCGCGACGCCCGACGCGCCGGGTCTCACCATCGCGCTCGAGCGGCCCGACCCCGTGGCCCTCGCCGTGCTCGAGCGGCTGCCGTCGCTCCGCGACGCCGACGCGCTCGAGGCGCTCGCGCGCCTCGCCGATGCGGTGGCCATCGAACCGCTCGGCACGCGGTTCTTCCGGCAGTTCCGCCGCGTCTTCACGCGGTTCGCCGAGGCACTGCCGCCCGGCCCGCCCGCCGCGGACCGCCATGCGCTGGCGCTGCTGCAGCTCACCCGCGTCCTCTTCCTCTACTTCGTGCAGAGCAAGGGCTGGCTCGACGGCCGCACCGACTTCCTCGCGCGCGCCGTCGACGACGGCCTCGCCCGCGGGCGCCGCCTGCACCGGGACCTGCTGCGGCCGCTCTTCTTCGGCACGCTCAATCGCCCGGTGCACGTGCGCTCGGCGGCCGCGCGCCGCTTCGGCGCCATCCCGTTCCTGAACGGCGGGCTCTTCGCGCCCCATCCGCTGGAGCAGCAGTGGCGCACCGACCTGTCCAACGCGGTGTGGCGCGATGCGTTCGACGATCTGTTCGAGCGCTTCCACTTCGTCACGCAGGAAGGCAGCGACGGCGCCATCGCGCCCGACATGCTCGGTCGCGCGTTCGAGAGCCTCATGGAGCCGGAGGCGCGCCACCGGAGCGGCACCTTCTACACGCCGGCGCCGCTCGTCACGCGGCTGCTGCACGACGGCATCGTCGCGCTCGCGGCCGAGCGACTCGACATCGACGTGGTCGAGGCGGCCCGGCGGGTGGACGCACGCACGCCGGACGTCGCGCACCTCGCGCGCACGCTCACGATCCTCGACCCTGCCGCCGGGTCGGGCGCCTTCCTGCTCGGCGCCCTCGAGCTGCTCGCCGGCCTCTCGCGCGCCGACGACGAATCGCCCTCCGCCGCCAAGCGCCGCGTGCTGCGGGACAACCTGCACGGGGTGGACCTCAACCCCACCGCGGTGCGGCTGGCCGAGCTGCGCCTGTGGCTCGCCGTCATCGCCGACGACGCGAGCGACGATCCGGGACTGGTGGCGCCGCTCCCCAACCTCGACGCCGTCGTGCGCCAGGGCGACAGCTTGCGCGGCGCCCAGGCAGCAGTGGCCGGCTACGAGCTCACCACGCGCCTGCAGCGGGCGCGGCACGCGGTGCTCGACGCCACCGGCACGGCCAAGCGGCGAGCGCTCGCCGCGCTCAGGGCGGCAGAGCAGTCGGTGGCGCGTGCGGCCCTGGACGCCGAGGTCGATCGCGCCGAGCGGGCCATCGCCGCCGCGCTCGCGGCGGCGCGCGGCACATCGCTCTTCGGCGACCGGGTGCCGCCGAGCCGCGCGCTCAAGGTGGAGATCGCGCGGTGGCGCGCGCGCCGCCGCTCGGCCCGCGCCGCGTTGCGGCGGCTGGTGCGCGAGGACGAGCTCGCGAGCTTCGACTATCGGACGCACTTCGCCGACGTGATGGGCGGCGGAGGATTCGACCTCGTCGTGGGCAACCCGCCGTGGGTGCGCGCCGAAGAGCTGCCGCGCGCGCTGCGACAGGAGCTGGCCGAGCGCTACCGATGGTTCCGCACGGCGGGAAGCCGCGGCTACCGCAACGCCCCCGACCTCTCGGTGGCGTTCGTGGAGCGCGGCCTGGAGCTGCTCGCGCCGGGCGGCGCGCTGGCCTTCGTGGTGCCGGCGAAGCTCGCGATGGCGGGGTACGCCTCGACGCTCCGGCATGGCCTCGCGAGCACCGCCACGCTCCATCGCGTGGCCGCCATCGAGGCCACGCCGGAGACGCGGTTCGACGCCACCGTGTATCCCATGGCGCTCGTGGCCTCGCGACGGCGCCCGGAGCCGGGGCACCTGGTGGCCTCGGGCGATGCCGCCGCCGGACCCGTGCCGCAGCGCGAGCTCACCGGCGGCGGGCCGTGGCTCCTCGTCGGCGCGAGCGTACGGCGCGTGCTCGCACGCCTGGCGGACGAGCATCCTCGCCTCGGCGACCACGTGCGTGCGCGACTCGGGGTCAAGACGGGCGCCGACGAGATCTTCCTCGCCGACGAGCCCGACATCGAGGCCCCGCTGCTCAGGCGTGCCGTGCGGGGCCGCGACGTGAGTGCGTTCCGTGCGCAACCCGGCCCCTGGCTGCGGTGGCCCTGCGACGTGAACGGCGCGGCGCTCGACGTGCTGCCGCCGCGCGCATCGGCCTGGGCGGCACGCCACCATGCCGCGCTCCTGACGCGCGCCGACTATCGCGGCGGCCCGCCGTGGGCCGTGTTCCGCACGGTGGGCGCCGTGGCGGCGCATCGGGTGGTGTGGGCGGACCTGGGCCGCCGGCTCGCCGCCGCGGCGCTGATGGGCCCCGACGCCGGGGCCCAGGTGCCGCTCAACACCTGCTACGTCGCGCCCACCACCGACGAGCCGGCGGCCCTGGCGCTGGCCGCGCTGCTCAACTCGTCGTGGCTGCGCGCCTTCGCCAGCGCCATGGCGCCGCCGGCGGCGAGCGGGTTCCGCCGATTCAACGCACGCGTCGTCGAGTCGCTGCCGCTGCCCCAGGCGGCGTGGCGCAGCGAGCGGCTGGCCTCGCTCGCGCGCGACGCTGCAACCGGGGCCGACGTCCAGGACACCCTCGACGCGCACGCCGCCGACCTGCTCGGCCTCGACACCGAGGAGCGCCGTGCACTCGTCGCCGCGGCCGGCCATCCCCGCTGAGGCCCTGCGGCGCGTGGCGGAGCCGCTCGCCACGGCGCTCCGTGCCGGTCCGGCCGCGCCGTCCGCCGTGGTGCGCGCGATCGTGGAGGCGCTGCAGCCAGCGGAGGCGAACATCGATCCGCCGGACTGGCTCCGCCCCGGGCAGCGCCCCCTCGTGCGGCGCTGTGCCGCGGCGATGGCGCGGCACGGTGGTGCGCTACTCGCCGAACCGGTCGGCGCAGGCAAGACGTGGATGGCGCTCGCCCTCGCGCAGGTGCTCCAGCCGGACGAGCCGACGCCGGTGCTCGTGCCCGCGCCGCTGCGGCGCCAGTGGATCCGGATCGCCGCGGGCCTCGGGGTGCGCGTGACGGTGGGCACTCACTCGGCCGCGAGCCGCGGCCGGCTGCCGGACGGCGGGCGCTTCGCGATCATCGACGAGAGCCAGCACTTCCGCACGGCGGGGACGAAACGGCATCTCCACACGGCGCGCTGGCTCGTGGGCCGGCGTGCCCTGCTGCTCTCGGCGACGCCGGTCGTGAACCGCCTCGACGATCTCGCGGCGCAGCTGCTGCTCGTCATCCGCGACTCGGCGCTCGCCGAGGCGGGCGTGCCGTCGCTCACCGCGCTGCTCGCCGGAGATGCGGGGCATCCGGCGCTGGGAGAGGTGCTCGTGGCACGCGCGCGTTCCGCCACGACGACCACGACGTCCCGGGCAGTGACGACCGTCGACGACACCACCGCGCTCGTCGCGTCCATCGAGGCGCTCCGATTCTCGCCCTCGTCTCCGGTCCGTGAACTGCTGCGCAACGTCTTCTGTCGCGCGGCGGCCTCGAGCCCGGCGGCGCTGGCGGAGACCGCGCGCCGCTACGCGCGGCTGCTGCAGCACGCCGGCGATGCAGCCGCAGCCGGTCGGCGGATCGATCGCGCGCTGGTGCGGCAGCTCGCCGGCGCCGAACTCGAGCAGCTGGTGCTGTGGGAGCTGCTGCCGGACGCCGGCGCCCCCGCCCTCGAGCTCGCCGACCTGCCGGCGGTACAGGCCCTCGAGCGGCAGGCGCTGGCCGACGGGCAGCGTGACGACACCCGCATCGCGGCCTTGCGCCATGTCCTGGCCGACGGACGCCGCTCGGTGGTCTTCACCACGCGCCGCGCCACGCTCGGCTGGTTGCGCGCGCGGCTCGCCGACGCGCGCCTCGCGTGGTGCACCGGCAGCGAGGCCGGCATCGGGCCGGGCCGGGTGGCACGGGCCGCGGTGCTCGACTGGTTCCGCGCCGACATCGCGCTCGATGCCACCACGGCCGCCTTCGCCCCGCGGCACCTGCTGACCACCGACGTCGCCGCTGAAGGCCTCGACCTCGGCGGCGCCGAGCGCGTGGTGCACTACGACCTGCCGTGGACCGAC
Organism: Gemmatimonadales bacterium; assembly: GCA_036276435.1. Taxonomy (GTDB): domain Bacteria; phylum Gemmatimonadota; class Gemmatimonadetes; order Gemmatimonadales; family GWC2-71-9; genus JAGGAG01. The sequence goes on along the minus strand of DASUOW010000231.1, from coordinate 2,082 downwards.
GCGCGGCTGGCCCAGCGCGAAGGCCGCCTGCAGCGCGGCGCGGTGCGCCCGCGCGAGGTCGTGACGATCCCGCCGCCGCCCGCTCTCGCGGCGCGGCTCGGCGTGCACGCCATCCTCGCCCGCAAGCGCCGGCTCCCGGCGCGCATCGGCCTGGCATCCGAGGGAGACGAACTCTGGCTCTGGCGGGAGCGGCTCCTGTCGATCGCGTCCGGTACCGCCCCGCGCCCCGGTCTCGCGCGTGTGGCCAGCGAGCGAGCCGGCATCCTCGTGGGCTATCGCGTGGCCGGGCGCGGCGATGGCGGCTCCGTCTCGCTCGTCTGGCTCCACGCCGACGGCACGACGGAGGCGCCCGAACTGCTTCGGGCCCTGCTCACCGAGGCGGCCGATGCGCCCTCGCTTCCCCTCGGCGCCGGTGAACGGCGCGCCGTGCTGACCCGCATCGCCGGGCACCTTCGCATGCGCGTGCAGGCCAGCCAGCGCTCGGCGTGGCAACCGATGCCGGGCCGCGAAGGCGTGACGCGGCTGCTGGCGCGGCTGTGGGAGTTCGCGCGCCGCGCCGCGCGCGATCGCGACCAGCCATTGCTCGCGCGCCTGCAGGCGGCCGTCCGCTTCGTGGGCGGCGGCCACACGGCGGGCGAGGCGGCGCTCGTGGCGCGGCTGGCCGATGCCGACGACACGACGCTCCGGCGCGCCCTCGCGAGCCTGCCGCCCGCCACCGGCGCCGACCTCCCGACCCTCCGCCTAGTGGGCGCGATCGTCTTCGGCGCTCGGCTAGCGTCGGGCGCGCGCGCGGCTACGTTTGGCCGCCATGACACGCTTCACGACGGTGCTCTTCGACCTCGACGGGACGCTGATCGACTCGATCCGGCTGATCCTCGACAGCTATCACCACACCCTGCAGGCGCACGGCTTCCCGGCACGGACGGATGAGCAGTGGCTCGCCGGCGTCGGTACGCCGCTGCGCACCCAGTTCGCCGACTGGAGCCACGACGCCGACCTGCTCGAGGCGATGGTGGCCACCTATCGCGAGTTCAACCTCGCCAACCACGACCGGATGGTGACCGTCTATCCCGGCATCGGCGACATGCTGCGCCGGCTGCGCGATGCCGGGCTCAAGCTCGCGCTGGTCACGAGCAAGAATCGCCAGGGCGCGCTCCGCGGGCTGCAGCTCACCGGCCTCGCCGAGTACTTCGAGGTGCTCGTGTGCGTCGACGACGTGACGCATCCGAAGCCGCACCCCGAGCCCGTGGAGCGCGCCCTTGCCCTCCTCGGCGCCGACAAGAGGGACGCGGTCTTCATCGGCGACAGCATCCACGACATGCACTCGGGCCGCGCGGCGGGCGTGTCCACGGCGGCGGCGCTGTGGGGGCCGTTCGGACGGGCGCACCTCGAGGGGACGGAGCCGGACTTCTGGCTCGGGACGCCGCACGATGTATTGGTGATGCTGGGGTTGGGGGAGAAGGAGCAGGTGGGCGGGGCTGGACGTCCTGAGTGAACTTGCGGCTGAGGTAATGGGAACTGCTCATTGCGAGGAGCGAGCGCAGCGAGAGACGAAGCAATCCCGGTGCATGGAGCGGAGTCCGTTGCGCGCGCACGGAGTCCCGCTCTTCGCACCCGGATTGCTTCGGCCCCTGCGGGGCCTCGCAATGAGCAGGGGGCACTCGCCGGTCTCGGCTCCCGCCCCCGTCGCTTCAGCGACATCCTTCAGCCGAGCCGCGGCTTCAGCCGCGAAGACCGATCCCGACCCACGCCCCTCTGACCCGCCTCACAGCCCCGCCTCCTCCCGCACCACCTGCGCGATCCCCGTCCAATCCAGGTCGCCCTTTCCCCCGGCGAGCGCCGTCAGGAACCGGCTCCGCAGCAGGTCGGCCACCGGCAACGGCGTCCGGCTCGCCTCGCCGGCATCGAGCACCAGCCGCATGTCCTTGAGCCCGAGCGCCATCGCGAACCCGGGCGGCGTGAACTCGCCCTTCGCGATCATGGCGCCGTAGCGCTTCACCACCGGGCTGCCGAACAGCGTGCCGGTGAGCATGTCGAGCAGCTGCCGGGGTGGGATATCACCCTTCTCGCCCAGCGCCAGCG
>DASUOW010000230.1:0-5443 GCA_036276435.1 Gemmatimonadales bacterium | reverse complement strand
GCGAGGCCAACTTCTCCGACCACGGCGCCAACCGCCTCGGCGCGAGCGCGCTGATGCAGGGCCTGGCCGACGGCTACTTCGTGATCCCGAACACCATCGGCGACTACCTGGCCGGCACGAAGCTGGGCAAGGTCGGCACCGACGCCCCCGAGTTCCGGAAGGCGGAGGAGGACGTCCGCGCGCGCCTCGGCAAGCTGCTCGCCGGCAAGGGCAAGCGCACCGTGGACTCGTACCACCGCGAGCTGGGCAAGATCATGTGGGACAAGTGCGGCATGGCGCGCGACGCGTCGGGGCTCAAGGAGGCGCTGGAGCGCATCCCGGCGCTGCGCGAGGAGTTCTGGGAGTGCGTGAACGTCCCCGGCAGCGCGTCGGAGATCAACCAGGCGCTGGAGAAGGCCGCCCGCGTGGCCGACTTCTTCGAGCTGGGCGAGCTGATGTGCCGCGACGCGCTGCACCGCGAGGAGTCGGCCGGCGGCCACTTCCGCACGGAATACCAGACCGAGGATGGCGAGGCCAAGCGCGACGACGGCCGGTTCTGCTACGTCGCCGCCTGGGAATGGGCGGGCGAGGGCGCGCCGCAGAAGCTCCACCGCGAGCCGCTGACCTTCGAGCACGTCCAGCTCGCCACCCGCAGCTACAAGTAAGCGAGGAAGACGAATGGCTGGGTCGGCGAACGGGAAGACGATGCACATCACGCTCCGGGTCTGGCGCCAGCCGGGTCCGCAGACGGCGGGCCGCATGGTCGATTACGACGTGCCGGACATCAGTCCGGACATGTCGTTCCTCGAGATGCTCGACGTCGTCAACGAGCGCCTCCAGGCGAAGGGCGAGCAGGCCATCGCCTTCGACCACGACTGCCGCGAGGGCATCTGCGGCTCGTGCGGCATGCTCATCAACGGTGCCGCGCACGGGCCGCGGAAGGCCACCACGGCCTGCCAGCTCCACATGCGGAGCTTCAAGGACGGCGACGTCATCACCGTCGAGCCGTGGCGCGCGAAGGCCTTCCCGGTGCTGCGCGACCTGGTCGTGGACCGCGGTGCGCTCGACCGGATCATCTCGGCCGGGGGCTTCATCAGCGCCCCCACGGGCTCGGCGCCGGACGGCAACGCCATCCTGGTGCCGAAGCACGACGCCGACATCGCCATGGACGCGGCCGAGTGCATCGGGTGCGGGGCGTGCGTGGCGGCGTGCCCGAACGGGTCGGCGGCGCTGTTCACCTCGTCGAAGATCTCGCACCTCGCCCACCTGCCGCAGGGCCAGACGGAGCGCTACCGCCGCGCGCTCGGCATGGTGCACCAGATGGACCTCGAGTCCTTCGGCCACTGCACGCTCTACGGCGAGTGCGAGGAGGCGTGCCCGAAGTCGATCAGCATCGACCACATCACGGTCATGAATCGCGACTTCCTCTGGGCCTCGATCCGGCACCGGCGCGACGAGGCGCCACCGGACTCCGTCTGACCCGACCGGGGCGCCCAGCGGCGCCCCGTGTCATTTTTTGCCCGCCTCCGTCGTCCTATATCCCCGACCGGCCATGACGACGACCCGCTTGCTGCTCCTGTGCGCGATCGTGGCCGGGCCGGTGCCGGCGGCGGCACAGGTGCGCGTGGAAGGCATGGCGCGGGCGATCCCGACGCTCACCGATGCGTCGCCCCGGCCGGGGGGCGGCTCACTGACGGAGCTGCGGGTGCTCCAGCCGGTCGGCATGGGAACCCTGGCGGTGGGTGAGCCGTGGCGGCTGCGGGGAACGCTGGAGTTGGAAGGCCTCACGATGCCGAACGGCGAGCTGGCGCCGGGCGCCTGGGGCGAGGGGTTCGTGGACCGGCGGCACCCGCACACCTACGTTCACGAGTTGCTGGCGTGGCACCGCGACCTCTTCGGCACCCGGGGGCGCGGGTGGGCGGCGAGCCTGACGGCAGGCAAGGGGTTCGCGCCCTTCGGCACCGACGACCCCATGGTGCGACCCTTCGTGCGCTACCCGGTGAACCACCACTGGGCCCAGATCCTGGAGCGCGCGATGCTGGCGACGGGCGTGCGCGTGGGGCCGGTGGCGCTGGAAGCCTCGCTCTTCAACGGCGACGAGCCGGAGGAGCCCTCGCAGTGGCCCAACTGGGAGCGGTTCGGCGACTCGTGGTCGGTGCGGGGCTTCCTCTGGCCGGTGCAGGGGCTCGAGCTGCAGGGGTCGTACGCCGACGTCGCGTCGCCGGAGCACCGGCCGGGGGCGGGGCTCGACCAGTACAAGCTCAGCGCCTCGGCGCGCTGGGAGCGCGCGATCGGGGCGGTGAGGACGTACGCACTCGCCGAGTGGGCGCGCACGGAGGAAGGCGGCGGGGCGTTCGAGTATCGGAGCGTCCTGGCGGAGGGCGCGGCAGGCGTGGGGCGGCACCGCGTGTCCTATCGCTTCGAGCGGACGGAGCGGCCCGAGGAAGAGCGGCTGTTCGAGGATCCGTTCCGCTCGCTGCGCCCCCACCTCGACGACCACATCGTCGGCCAGACGCGGTGGACACTGCATACGGTGAACTACACGGTCCGGTTCGACCTCGCCGGCGGGCGGCTGGCCGCGCTGCCGTTCGTCGAGATGACGCTGGGCGGCGTGGCGAAGGTGGGCGAGGCGCTCTTCGACCCGGCGTCGTTCTATGGTTCCACGGACGTGCGCACCTTGTCGGTCGGGGTGAGGCTGGATCTCGGCGGTACGATGCACCGTATGGGACGGTATGGAGTGATCGACGCGGCTGACGCCCCTGGCGGCTCCGCAGGACGTGACCATCACTAGGGAGGGCGTGGCGATGCGAAGGATGCTCTATCTGCTGCTGTGTGCGGCAACCCTGGGAGCCTGCAATTCCGACGACGACTACGACGCGAGCGTGCCGACCAACATGGCGCTCGAGAAGGGCGACGCCCAGACCGGCGACGCCGGCGCGGCGCTGCCCGACTCTCTCTCGGTGCGGATCACGAACCTGAAGGGCGACCCGGTCGAGGGCGTGACGGTGGAGTGGCAGGTGCTGACGGGCGGCGGCTCGGTGAGCTCGCCCACCAGCGTCACCAGCGCCACCGGCGTGGCCCAGACGCTGTTCGTCCTCGGGTCCTTCGTCGGCGAGCAGAAGGCGCAGGCCCTGTCGGGCTCGCTCGCCGGCTCGCCGATCACCTTCACCCTCACCGCGCGCTCCACCGGCGGTGGCGGTGGTGGTGGCGGCGGCGGGGAACCGACGCCGTGAGATTCCCGCGTCGCGCGGCGAGCGTGGTGATGATCGCTGCGCTCGCCGGGTGCAGTGGGTCGGATGACGGCGGCGGAGGGCCCACACCGGGGCCCGACGCCGCCGTGGTGGTTTCGCGGGTGGGTGGCGACCAGCAGGTGGGCGCCACGAGCACCGACCTGCCCGTTCCCTTGACCGTGCGGGTTGCCGATTCCACGGGCGCGCCCATCGCCGGCGCCACGGTGCGCTGGCGCGTGACGAGCGGCGACGGTGCCGCCGGGCCGTCCACCAGCCAGACCGGCCCGGACGGTCGCGCGAGCACCGGCTACCGGGTGGGCACGACGGGCGGCGCCGAAGAGGTCACGGCGGAGGTGCTCGAGGGCACCAGCGTGGTCGGCTCGCCCACGCGCTTCACGGTGCGCGGCGTCGGCGGCGGGCCGATCGTGCTGGTGCGCGACGAGCCGATCCCCGCGAACTACGGCATCCACGACACCTTCGTGCGGGACGGCATCGCCTTCGTCTCGGCGTGGAACACGGGCCTCGTGCTGTACGACGTGGGACACGGCATCAAGGGCGGCAGCCCGAGCCGTCCCGTGGTCATCGCGGGCATCACGCCCTCGACGGGACCGAGCGGCGTCACGGGCGCGATCCACAACGCGTGGTGGTTCCACAACCCGGTCACCGGCGAGAAGCGCTACGTCTTCGTGGGACAGGAGGGGCCGGGCAGCATCGGGGCCACCTCGCGCGGCGACATCTACGTGGTGGACGTCAGCGAGCTCACGCGGCCGCGCCAGGTGGCGATCTTCCACCTGCCCAACGCGGGCACGCACAACTTCTGGGTGGACGAAGCGGCTCAGGTGCTCTATGCCGCCTACTACAACGGCGGCGTGGCCGCGATCGACGTCTCCGGCGCGCTGAGCGGCGACCTGAGCGGCCGGCTGCTCGCAAACGTGCGACCCGGCGGCGACGCGAGCACGTACGTGTGGGGCGTGCAGCTCCACCGCGGCTCGCTCTACGCCAGCGACATGGAGAGCGGACTCTGGGAGCTCGCGCCCGCCTCGGGCGGGCTGGCGACCCGCTCGGGCGGGTTCAACGTGCCTGACCGCTGGAGCTCGGACCTTTGGCTCCACGGCGACTACGCCTACACCGGTACCTGGGGCAGCGTCCCGCGCGGAGGGAACGTCGGCGACGAACTCAAGATCTGGTCGCTCACGAGTGGTCTCGGGTCGCCGGTGAACACGATCGTGCTGCCCGAGGTGGGCACCGTCTCCGACGTCGAGGTCTCGGCCGACGGGCGGATGCTCCTGCTCACCACGGAGCGCGGGCCCCGGCAGGGCGCGTACCTGTACTCGCTCGGCGATCCCGCGAATCCGACGGGGGCCGGCTCGCGGCTGGTGGCCAACGGCCTGCACACCGGCACCTTCGCGGAGATCGGCGGACGGCTCTTCGTCTTCGCCGCCCGGAATCCCGGCTCCCCGGCGCTCGAGGTGTACGACGTGACGGGAGCGGTACCGTAGGCGAGATTCCCGGTTCCTCTTCCGGGTCTGTGCATGCACGCTCGCCATACGTCGGTCGGTTTCGCGTTCCTCTTGCTCGCCGGCACCACGCCGGCCTTCTCCCAGCGTGCCGCCATGCCGGGATTCATGCCGGCCGCCGCCGAGCGCGAGCGCGCGCTCGAGTCCTCGCTCGTCGCCGGGGCGGACACCGTCACGCTGCAGCGGCACGTGCGCACGCTCTCGGGCTGGGCCCGTGTCGCCGGTTCCTCGGGGAGCCGAGCGGCCGCCGACTACGTCCTGGAACAGTTCGCCGCCTTCGGGCTCGAGCCGGTCCGCGCCGAGTTCGAGGTGTACCTGCCGCACCAGGACTCCGCGGTCGTCGAGCTGCTGCGGCCGGCGTCGGAAGGCGGCGTGCTGCGCCTGGCGCTCGAGGAGCCGCCCGTCGCCGGCGACGTCGAGAGCGCGTCGGCCGCGTGGCCGGTGCTGAACGGACAGAGCGGCGTCGGCGATGTGCAGGCGCCGTTGGTGTACGTGAACCGCGGTCTCCCGGCCGACTACCGCACCCTCGATTCCCTTGGCGTGAGCGTGCGGGGCGCCATCGCCATCGCGCGCTACGGCGGCAGCTTCCGCGGCATCAAGGCGCGCGAGGCCGAGCGACATGGCGCCCTCGCCCTCATCCTCTACTCCGATCCCGCCGACGATGGCTTCACGCTCGGCGACGTATACCCCACGGGGCCGATGCGGAATCCCGACGGC
>DASUOW010000229.1:0-2775 GCA_036276435.1 Gemmatimonadales bacterium | reverse complement strand
TGGCTGCACCGCGCGCTCGCGGGCGGTTCGGTGCATCTTGCGGGCTTCCCGACGCCCGGCGGGCGCCGCGACCCGGCGCTCGAGGACGCAATGGACACCGTGCGCCGACTCGCGTCGCTGGCGCGCGCGGCCCGCGAGGCCGGCAACCTGCGCGTGCGGCAGCCTCTCGGGCGGCTGCAGGTGGCGGTCCCGGCGCGCGTGCGCGGGCCGGTGTTCGATGGCCTGCTCGGGCTGCTGCGCACCGAGGTGAACGTGCGCGAGATCACGCAGGTCGCCTCCGACACCGACCTCGTGCGGCTCAGGGCGAAGCCCAACTTCCGCGCGCTCGGGAAGAAGTTCGGCAAGCGCACGCCCGAGGCGGCCGCGGCCTGCGCGTCGCTCGCGCCCGAGGCGCTGCGGACGCTCGAGGCCGGCGGGCGCGTGATGCTGGACGGCTTCGGCGAGCTCGACCACGACGACGTCGTGGTGGAGCGCGAGGTCACCAGCGACTGGCTGGTGCAGAGCGACGGCCCCGTGGTCGTGGCGCTCGATCCGCACGTCTCGGACGAGCTGCGGGGCGAGGGCATCGCGCGCGAGGTGGTCAATCGCGTGCAGCGCATGCGGAAGGAAGCGGGCTACGAGTACACCACCCGCATCCGGCTCTGGGTGAGTGGCGAGCCGGTGCTGCAGCGCGCCGTCGAGGCGCATGCCGCGTTCGTGCGGGAGGAGACACTTGCCCGGGCCATCGGGGTAGGAGAGCGGGCCACGGCCCCGGACCTCGAGCAGGAAGTGGACGTCGACGGGCTGGTCGGGCTCGTCGGGATACGGCGCGAGGGCGCCGAATGATTCGCGACCATCACCCGAGTGGACGGACAGCGAGCGTATGAAGACCAAGGAAGATCTGAAGTATTTCGAGAAGCGGCTGCTGGAGGAGCGCGCCCGCGTGCTCAAGCAGCTCGGCTACTACGAGGACGCGTTCAAGGCCTCCGACCAGGCGGCCGACGGCGACCTGTCGTCGTACTCGTTCCACATGGCCGACCAGGGCACCGACGCGATGGAGCGGGAGAAGCAGTTCCTGTTCGCCTCGCAGGAGGGCCGGTACCTCTGGCACATCAACTACGCGCTGAACAAGCTCTACACCACGCCGGAGAAGTACGGCGTGTGCGAGGCGACGGGGAAGGAGATCCCGTTCGAGCGGCTCGACGCGCTCCCGCACGCCCGGTTCTGCATCGAGGCCAAGGAGAAGGAAGAGGATGCCAAGCGCCGCTGAACGGCGGCTCTTCTTCCTCGCGGTGGCCGTCGTGGTCGTGCTCGACGCGATCACGAAGGCCGCCGCGGAGGCGTACCTGCCCGGTGTCGCCGGCATCCCGGTGCTGGGCGAGTTCTTCCAGTTGCGGCTGGTCTACAACCAGGGCGCGGCGTTCGGCCTGCACTTGGGGCCGCTGTCGCGCTGGTTCTTCCTCGGGTTCGCCCTCGTCGCCGTGGGCGTGCTCAACCTGCTCTCGCGCCAGGCCGAGCCCGGCGACTGGTCCCGCCAGCTCGCCTGCGGGCTGGTGGCCGGCGGGGCGACGGGGAACCTGATCGACCGCATCCGCAGCGCCCGCGGGGTCGTCGATTTCCTCGACTTCGGCGTCGGCGCCTATCGCTGGCCCACGTTCAACGTGGCCGACATCGCCGTGACCTGCGGCGCGGTGGCCCTCGCCGTGTCGTTCTGGCGGGAGGACCTGCGCCGCTCCGCAGCCGCCAGCCCCGGATGACGGCCGCGGGCGGCACGCCGTCCGACCTCCTCGTCCGCTTCTCGGTCCTCGCCGACGCCACCGAACGGCTCGACCGCTTCCTCGCCGACCAGCTGCAGCTCTCCCGGACGCAGGCCGCGCGCATCGTCGCCGACAAGGGCGTGCGCGTGGCCGGCGCCGTGGCGCGCGCGTCGCGCACGATGAAGCGCGGGGAGGAGGTGGAGGTGCGGATCCCGGCTTCGGAGCCGCCGCGGCACCTCGTGCCCGCGCACATCCCGCTCACCATCGTCTACGAGGACGAGCACCTGCTGGTGATCGACAAGCCGGCGGGGCTGGTGGTGCATCCGGCGCCCGGGCATTGGGACGACACGCTCGTGAACGCGCTCGTCGCGCGCGGCACGGAGCTGTCCGAGGGCGGGGGCGAGGGGAGGCCTGGGCTCGTGCACCGGCTGGACCGCGACACCTCCGGCCTCATGGTGGTCGCGAAGAACGACATCGCGCACCGCCGGCTGGCCCACGCCATCGCCGCGCGTCGGGTGAAGCGCGTCTATGCGGCGCTGGCGTGGGGCCATCTCGACGAGAGCCCGATGATCATCGAGCAGCCCATCGCCCGGCATCCGCAGGACCGCAAGCGCATGTGCATCACCGATCGCGGCCGACCCTCGCGGACCGATGCCTGGGTGGCGGCCCGTTTCGAGGTCTGCGAGCTGCTGCGGCTCGAGCTGCACAGCGGGCGCACCCACCAGATCCGGGTCCATCTGGAGCACATCGGCCATCCCGTCGTCGGCGATCCCGTCTATGCCGGGGGCGGTAGCCGCCGCATCACCGGGCCGTTCCGCGCTCTCGCCGACCGGATCGAGCGGGCCACCCCGCGCCAGGCGTTGCACGCCGCCCAATTGTCGTTCAGGCATCCCGTCTCGGGCGAGCCGCTGACGTTCCGTGCCGAGTGGCCGGAAGACTTGGGAAATGCACTGGTCATCGCGGCTGGCTCGGAACGCGTTGCTCCCGCCTCGGCTCTTTCCTATCTTCAGTTCTTCAATGAAGATGGGTGACCTCACCC
>DASUOW010000228.1:0-8658 GCA_036276435.1 Gemmatimonadales bacterium | reverse complement strand
CGTCACCCGGCTCGAGCGCCTGGGGACGATCGCACCGGCCTCGCCCGATCGGGTCCTGCTCGGCGTGCCGGCCGCGCTCCTCCTGGCGGCACTGGTGTGGCGCGATTCGGAGACGCTCGTGGCGCTCGACGGCGCCGCGCTCGTCCTGCTCGCCGCGCTCACCGTGCCGGACGCGCAGGGAAGACCGCTGGTGCTCTCGGGGCCGGCCGCCTATCTGGAGCGGATGGCGCGCGCCGCGTTCGGCTGGACGCTGGGCGCCATTCCGCTGGGGTGGGCCACCGTGTCGGTGATGGCCCTGCCGGGTCGCTGGCGCAGCCTTGCGGCCGCCGGCCTCGGCGTCGCGGCCGTCTCGCCGGCGCTGCTGGTGTTCGCCGCGCTGCTCTCGAGCGCCGACCCGGCGTTCGGTCGCGTGCTCGAGTCGCTCTTCGCCATCGACCTCGGGCCGCTGCTGCCGCACCTGTTCGGCCTGCTGCTCGCGACGTGGTTCGCGGGTGGCCTGCTCTGGGCGGCCGCGCGCCGGCCCGAGCCGGGCACCGCCGTGCTCACGATCACGCGGAGCGGTCGCGTGGGGGCCACGACGCTCGCCGGTGCGCTCGGCGCGATCGAGGCGCTGTTCGCGATCTTCGTGGTCATGCAGGCGCGCTACCTCTTCGGCGGCTACGCGCACGTCCTGGGCGTCGAGGGCATGACGGTGGCGGAGTACGCGCGGCGCGGGTTCTTCGAGCTCGTCGCCGTGGCGGGACTGACGCTGCCGATCCTGCTCCTGGCGGACTGGGCGCTCGACGCGCGCCGGCCCGAGGACCGGATCCGCCTCCGCTGGCACGTGCTGGGGCTCGTCGGACTGCTGCTCCTGCTGCTCGCCTCCGCGCTCTCGCGCATGCTGCTCTACACCCGCGAGTTCGGCCTCACCGAGTCGCGCGTGTACGTCACGGCCTGCATGGGCTGGCTCGCGTGCGTCTTCGCGTGGTTCGTGCTGGTGCAGCTGCGCGGCACCCCGGAGCGGTTCGCCACCGGCGCCTTCGCCGCGGCGATCCAGGTGCTGCTGGTGCTGAACCTGATGGACGTGGATGGGATGATCGTGCGGGTGAACGCGGCCCGGGTGCCCGATGGCCGGCCATTCGATGCCGCCTACGTCACCGGACTCGGCGCGGGCGCCGTGCCGCAGCTGCTGCGGGTGGCGGACCGCCTGCCTGCGGTCGAGCGGTGCGCGGTGCTGCGGGAGGCCGAGGCGCGTTGGGCGGCGGAAGCGGCCGGTTCCGGCACCCGGTGGAACGTGGAGCGCGCGCGTGCGACGGGGCCGTTGCTGGAGCGGCTGGCCCGCCGCACGCGCGAGGCGTGCGACGTCAGGGCGTCAGCTCGACGCCCGACGCCACGAGGGTGATCTCGGTGGCGCTGCCGTCGGCATTGCGCCGCAGCGCCGCCCCCTCGGCCTCCAGGTGGTCCACGTGGTCCTTGTCGTGATGCTTCGTCACGATGGTGCCGACGGCCTTCACCTTCATGCCCTTGGAGTTGAGCGGGATGAAGAAGCCGTAGTCCTTGAAGGTGACCCGCACGCCCTTCTCGCCCGGCGCGGGAGCCACCTGCATCCAGCAGCCCTTGGCGGTGCAGTTGCGCTCCACGACGCCGGAGATGAACACCGGCTCGCCCTGCTTCGCGTAGCTTTCGACGTCCTGCAGCACACTGCCGAGGGGCACCGGCGCACGGTCGGGCAGGGCCTCGCCACGGCGGATGACGGTGTCGGGCGAGGCGGCGAGGATCGTGAGGGCGGCGAGCGCGACGAACATGGGAGCTCCGGTGTGGAAACGGTGACGTGGACGATGGTACCCCGACAATCTACGCGGAGCCCGGCCCGGTGCGCATGAGCCGGCGCCAGTGGCTCGCGCTCGCCGCCGGCGCGGTCGGCACGGGCCTGGCGATCGACGGCTTCGACGCCGCGCGCGACGTCGTGCTCACGCGTGTCGACGTCGTGCTTCCGAGTCTCCCCGAGGCGTTCGACGGCGTGCGCGTGGCGCACGTGACCGACGTGCACCTGCCGGCCAATCGCGCGGCCGCCGCACGGGCGCTCGAGCTCCTCGCGGCGGAGCGCCCGGAGATCGTCCTCCACACCGGCGACCTGCTGGAGGATGCGCGCGCCGCGGACGTGCTGGTGGAGTTCGCGCGGCAGGCCCGCGGCACGCTCGGGACGTTCGCCACGATGGGTAACTGGGAGTGGTACGGCCGCCTTCGACCCGCCGTCGCACGCGAGGCCTACCGGGCGGCCGGCGTGCGCTTCCTCTGCAACGAGCACGACTGGGTGGAGCGCGACGGAGCGCGGCTCGCGATCGTGGGTCTCGACGATCCGGTGCGCGGGCGGCCCGATCCGTCTCGCGCGATGGAAGGTCTCGACGAAGAGGCGCGGCTCTGGATGGTCCACGCGCCCGGCATGGCGCTGAGCCTGCCCGCGGCGCGAGAGCCGGCGCTGGTGCTCTCGGGGCACACGCACGGCGGTCAGATCAGGATGCCGCTGCTGCCGGCATATCGGATCCGCGGCGCGGGACCGTTCCTGTCGGGGAGCTACGACGTGCCGGCCGGCCGTCTCTACGTGTCGCGGGGCGTGGGAACCAGCGGGATCCGCATGCGGGTGCGATGTCCGGCGGAGGTGCCGGTGTTGACGCTGCGGCGAGGCTAGCGGACGCCGATCCTCGTCAGTGGGCGGTCCGCCTGTCGACCATCGTGGCCAGCAGCGCCTGCAGCACGGTGAAGTCCGCAGGCTTCACCAGGTGGTGGTCGAAGCCCGACTCCAGCGATCGCTGCCGCTCGCTCGACTGTCCGTAGCCGGTCATGGCCACCAGCATCAGGTTCTCGTCGGGCGACTGTGCGCGAATGCGCTTCGCGACCTGATAGCCGTCCAGCTCGGGCAGCCCGATGTCGAGCAGGACCGCGTTCGGGGCGAACGAGAGTGCGATCTCGAGGCCCGCGAGCCCGGTGTACGCGGTGCGGACGTCATGCCCGATCGCCGAGAGGAGCATCGCGAGGCTGTCGGCCGTGTCCACGTTGTCGTCCACCACCAGCACGCGCAGCGGCACGCCGGGATGCGGCAAGGCGGCACGCGACGACGGCGCCACGGCGGCCGACGCCATCGCTGGCATCACCGGCATCCTGACGATGAACTCGCTGCCGACCCCGAGCGAGCTGTGCGCTTCGATCCGGCCGCGGTGCAATTCGACCAGCCGTTGCACGAGGGCCAGTCCGATGCCAAGGCCGCCCTGTGAGCGATCCAGCGAGCGCTCTGCCTGCGTGAAGAGATCGAACACGCGTGGCAACAGCTCGGGGGCGATCCCGACCCCCGTGTCGCGCACGCGGACCACGCACTCCTCGCCGACCTGCTCCAGGGACAGCGTCAGGATGCCACCGTCCATGGTGTACTTCGCGGCATTGTTCAGCAGGTTGACCAGCACCTGCTCGAGGCGAGCCGGGTCCGCGTTCAGCCAGACCGGCTGCTCGGGCATCGTGACCGAGAACGCGTGGTGGTGCCGATCGATCAGCGGTCGAGCCGACTCGATGGCCCGCTCGACGATGCCGCGCATGTCGACGGTCTCGAGCCGCAGTTGCACGCGCCCCGTGCTGATGCGCGATACCTCCATCAGGTCGTCGACCAGTCGCGTGAGCTGCGCCATCTGGCGCTCGATGATCAGCCGCGCCTCGCGCTGCAGGGGGCCTTCCTCCGGCTGGATGCGAAGCAACTGCACCGCGTTCCCGATCGGGGCCAGCGGATTGCGCAACTCGTGGCTGAGCATCGCCAGGAATTCGTCCTTCCGCCGATGCAGGTCGGCCAGGGCGACCGCCTGCTCGGCGATCTTCTTCTCCATGCGGGTGCGCTCGCTGATGTCCCGGATGTTGCACTGCGCTACGTCACGGCCTTCCACCCGGTAGGTGTTGCAGACGAACTCGACCTCGGCCCGCTGGCCGGTCTTGGTCTCCAGCGGCAGGTGGTCGTATCGCATGTAGCCATGCTCGCGCAGTTCCCGTGCTGCCGCCTGGCTCGCCCGCTTGTCGGCGAAGAAGCCGATCTCCCACAGCTCCTTGCCGATCAGTTCATCGAGGCTGTAGCCCAGCAGGTCGGTCATGAACGGATTGGCATCCATCACCTTCAGCGAGATGCCATCCAGGATGAGGATGCCGTCCTTGGCCGTCTGGAACAGGCGCCGGTACCGCACCTCCGACGTCTGCAGCGCCGATTCCGCGTGCGTGCGTGCCGTGACGTCCTCGATGGCGAGGAGGATCAGGTCCGGTTCCCCGACACTCGACTTGAAGGGCCGCGCGTTCAGCAGCATGCTCTTGCGCCCCAGCCCCGGGAACTCCTGCTCCACGGCGAAGTCGCGCACCGAGTGGTGCTCCGTCGCCACCTGGTCCAGCAGGCGTCGCAGTTGCGGAATGTCCCACTGCCCGCTGCCGAGTTCATGCAGGAGGTGTCCCTCCGTCTCGGCGGCCGTGGCGCGGAACGTCTCGTAGAACGCGTGGTTCGCGATCCTGACACGCAGCGCCCGGTCCAGCACCACGAACGGTTCGCGAAGACTGGCGATGATGTCGGTGCTGAAGTCGGCGGCGCCGGCGAGTTCCTGCTCGTGCCGGTACCGTTCCGTGATGTCGCGGAAGATCAGCACGACGCCGGAAACGCGTCCGGCCTCATCACGGATAGGGGCCGCGCTGTCATCGATGGGTCGCTCGGTGCCGTCACGGGCCGTGAGCACGGTGTGGTTGGCCAGCCCCACGACGATGCCGTCACGCAGGGCCCGGACGGACGGACTTTCCACCGGCAGTCGCGTCGATTGATTGACGATGTTGAAGACCGTCTGCAGCGGCTGCGCGTTCGCTTCGGCGTCCGTCCATCCCGTGAGGGACTCCGCGACGGAATTGAGGAACGTCACCCGGCCCTCGGTATCGGTGGTGATCACCGCATCGCCGATACTCGCCAGCGTCACCCGGCACCACTCGGGGTGAGACGGCTTCAGCCCGTCGTCGGTGCCTTCAGTCCTGCGCATGGGACCCGCTTCGGCCGTTCCTGCACGCCAGCGCACGCCTCACGCGAGGCCTGATTGCGGCTAGTCAGTTGCAAGGTAGCCCTGTCGGGGGGACCGTGCTTGGCAGGGATGGTCCGTCGGCGCACTCGGGCCGCCGGCCCGAGCCGCGGCAGCGCCGATAGCTAGGGCCGCCGCACACACTAGATGAAGAGCCGTTAATGGTCTATTACCGACCAGACCATGCGGGCGGGGTATCCTGACTTACGGCCACGCGGCCGCGCAGCTGTCCCGTAGTCCAGGAAGGGCCCCCTCATGTTTCGATCGGTTTCGCGCTTCGCCGCCATTGCCTTGGCCTCCGCGCTCGCCATTGCCTGCTCCGACAGCTCCTCGCCGTCAACGACGGCGGCCACGGCGTTGGAGACGGTCACCTTCGGTCCCGCGACGACCACCAACCCGGGCGGTACGGTGACGATGGACTTCAACGGCACCATGATGACCGGGATGGAGGAGTACGTCGACCTGCATCAGGGCGACACCACCGGCGCGCTGGTGCCGATGACGTGTGCCATGTCCACGGATCGTGCGATGATCACGTGCGCGCCGAACGCCGCGCTCACACCGGGCGCGGAGTACACGCTGCACATGGGCGCCGGCATGACGGGCAGCACCGGCACGCCGGTGGACATGTCCGCCGGGATGGGCATGGGCGGCGCGTGGATGACGAGCGGCATGATGGGCGGGCACAACGGCGCGATGATGGGCAACGGGTGGACCGACACGGCCGGGCATGGCGGCATGCTGTTCACCTTCACCGCCAGCTGACCCGGACGCTGCTGTCCGTCGCGGGCAGAGCTTGCAGCATCAACGCCTCTCTGGACCGTCCTGAGAGGCGTCGTCGTTCGTGCCCGGCGAGAGCTGCACGCGGCGCAGAAGCTGGGCGTTGATGGTGACGATGTGGGCCCGCTGATGATCGAGCAGTCGCGCCATCAACAGGGAGCCGCGCCGCCTGCACGCGGCGACAACGAGCGCTGCCCGGGCCGTACTCAGGTTCCAGTCAGAGCATCGGCTCAATAAGACGAACGCCACCCGGGTGGCGGCGTTGACGGGGACTTTCCGAAGAGTTGCACGCAACGACAGCTAGTCGCGGATGCCGGAGAGGTTGGAGAACGCCCGGAACGCGCGGAAGATCTCCAGGTAGTCGTCGGCCACGAAGCGCACCGTGCGCCCGGCGGGCCGCGTGGAGCCCGGCACCAGTTCCGCCATGTCCGCCATGTGCGTCTGCGCGAAATCCACTTCGAGCGCGATCGGCGGCGGGAACACGAGCGGCGCCGGGCCGGTGGCCGCCGTGAGCGCGTCGCGCGTCACCCGACGGATCCACGCGCGGGCGCGGAAGATCGGCAGGCTGCGCGAGGCGAAGCGGCTCACGGCTTCCTTCACGGCGAGCGTCATGAGGTCGGGGCCGAGCAGCGCCGTGGCCTCCGCGGCGATCGACTGGTCGCCGGTGACGAGGCGCACCGGCGTGCCGAAGCGGCCCGCGAGCGCCGCATTGAGTCCCAGCTCGCCGACGGTCTGACCGTTGAGGCGCACCGACTGGATCCTGCCCGTGTAGGTGTGGTCGATCGCGGCGTCCCGCGTGCCGGCCATGCCGTGGTAGCCGATGAACAGCACCGCGTCGAACCCCTCCTGGATCCCTTCCATCATCGAGAAGCGTCGCGGCCCGCCCGACACCAGCTCCGCCTCGCCGTGCAGGTCCTCGGCGGCGATGTTGCGCATGAGCCAGTGACTGTCGCTGACCACGACGCGGGTGGCCCCGGCGTCGTAGGCGCCGTCGATGGCCGCGTTGGCCTCCTCCGTCATGAGGCGTCGCGCGCGCTCGTACTCGGCGGCGTGCCGCGGGTCCTTCGGGTCGGTCTGGTCCTCGTGCACCACGCCCGCGATGCCTTCCATGTCGACGGAGATGAAGACGCGCATGCCGGGCTCCTCAGTAGACGCGTTGGCCGAGCGGGACGTCCTGGTCCACGCGCAGGAGCACGACGCGCCCCTCCTCGTCGTCCGCGCCGAGCACGAGCGCGTCCGACGTGAAGCCGGCGATGGTGCGCGAGCCGAGGTTCACGGCGGCCACGACGAGCCGCCCCTCGAGGTCCGCCGGCTGGTAGAGCGCGGTGAGCTGCGCGCTCGAGGTGAGCACGCCCACGGGGCCGAAGTCGATCCATAGCCGGTAGGCCGGCTTGCGGGCGCCCGGGTTGGGCTCGCAGCGGATCACGCGGCCCACGCGCAGGTCGAGCTGGTGGAAGGCGTCGTACGGCGTGCTCATGCGCGCAACTCCGCGGTGAAGACGGTCACGGCGTGGCCCCCGAGGCGCACCCGCGAGCCGGCATGCTCCACGCGCACCGTGCCGCCACGCGCCGATGCCTGGTAACCCAGCAGGCGCGGCGAGCCGAGCCGCTCGGCCCAGTAGGGCGCCAGCGCGCAGTGGGCCGAGCCCGTGACGGGATCCTCTGGCACGCCCGACGCCGGCGCGAAGAACCGGGACACGAAGTGGTGCACGCCGTCGTCCGCCTCGGCGGTGGCGATGATGCCGCGCGCCGGCAGGTCGGTGAGCCGCCCCATGTCGGGCTTGAGCGCGCGGACCTCGGCAGCCGTGCCGAACACCGCCATGAGGTCGAAGATGGAGCGGCCCGCCCACACGGGCACGGCTCCGAGGGCTTCCTCGAGGCTGGCGAGGAAGGCGGGTGCGGCATCGGCCGGGGTGGCCGGGAAGTCGAGCTCGATGAGGCCCTCGCGCCGCGTCGCGGTGAGGATGCCGCTCCGGGTGTCGAACCGCGCATCGCGGGCAGGGGCCAGGCGCCCAGTCTCCCACAGCGCGTGCGCGGTGGCGAGGGTGGCGTGGCCGCAGAGATCCACCTCGAGCGTCGGCGTGAACCAGCGGAGCGAGTACGTGTCGCCGAGCGGCACGACGAACGCGGTCTCGGCGAGGTTCATCTCGGCGGCCACCGCCTGCATCCAGGCGTCGTCGCGCGGGGCATCGAGCAGGCATACGGCGGCGGGATTGCCGTGGAACGGCGTGTCGGTGAACGCATCCACCTGCAGCAGCGGGATCCCCATCGTCACTCCTCCTCCCCGATCACGGCGTCCGCCTCGATCTCGACGAGCATGTCGGGATCGATGAGGCGCGACACCTCCACCATGGTGGCCGCGGGCCGCACGTCGCGGAAGAACTCGCCGTGCGCGCGGCCCACCTCTTCCCACCGGGCGATGTCGGTGACGTACATGCGGGTGCGGACCACGTCGCGCAGCGACGCCCCCACCTCATGCAGCGCCTGCTCGATGTTGCGGAGCGCCTGCATCGCCTGGGCGTGGGCGTCGCCGTGGCCCACCACCTTGCCGTCGGCGCCGGTGGCCGTGGTGCCCGCGACGTGCACGCTGTGGCCGACGCGCACGGCGCGCGAGTAGCCCACGACGGGCGCCCACGCATTCGCGGCCTCCACGCGACGGCGTGCGCTCATGCGATGCCCGCCGCCCGGCGCACGCCGCCGTCCGCCGCGAGCGGCGTGATCTCCGCGTAGTGGCAGGCCGCCATCTGCGCGCCCACCGGCCGCAGCTCGGGCCGTTCGGTGCGGCACCGCTCGCTGCGCGACGGATGGAAGCAGCGCGGATG
>DASUOW010000227.1:0-4215 GCA_036276435.1 Gemmatimonadales bacterium | reverse complement strand
AGGACCAGCATGCCAAGACGTGACATCCGACCTCCTCACGGGCGCCGCGTATCAGCGCGGAGCGCCTCGTTGTCCTCCCTGCCCCTGGCTGCCGCCCGCCGACGGCGGGGGACCGGCCTGCGGCGTGCCCGCAGCCGGGGTGCGGCCACCGCCGGACGGCGGTGGACCGGTCGTCGGCAAGGGGGCGCGCGCCCCACTCAGCTCGCGCGCCATCGCGATCAGTTCGGCGTCGGAGGCGCCGGCACGGGTCACGGCGAGCACCGCGGCCGCCGCGCTGTCGGGTTGCATCCCCGACGTGATGAGGTCGCCGAGGGCGACGAACGGCACCGTGAGCTGCCCGTGCGGTCGCACGGCGTGCAGCGTCCGCAGCGACGGCGCGGGAACCCCGCGACGAATCAGGGCAGCCGCCGCCACGATCTCCGGTTCGCTCGCCTCGATCCCCAGGACGTCCTGGGCCAGCCGCAGCTGGCCCGCGAGCGCGCGCACGGCGCCCACGATGGACTCGGAGGGTGCGCCCTTGGCCGCGCCCTCGAGCGCCTTGGAGACGATCGGTTCCGTCGGTACGCCGCTGCGGGCGGCCGCATCCACGACGGCCTGCACCTCGCCCCGCGCCGCTTCGTCCAGTCGCGCCGCCAGCCGCGGGTCTCCCGCCTGTGCCACGGCGCGCCCGGCGAGGAGCGTGGCGATCAGGGCGAGCACGGCGGGCCCGCGTGTCATGACCGCTGCTCCGGCACCACGAGCACCGACGACGCGCGGCCGAAATCCTCCTCGGCCGTCCGCGGCGCCTGCGGATCGTGCGCCCAGTGCTCGCCATCGATCAGGAACGAGTAGGCATGCCGGCCGGCGGGCACCCGAACCTCGATGCGCCACAGCCCGCCGGGCAGCGCCTCCATCGGCATCGCCTCGTCGTCCCACCCGTTGAAGCTGCCCACGAGCGCCACGCGCGACGCCTCGGGCGCGTGGAACAGGAATGCCACCGGCTCGCCCGCGTCGGACAGCGAGGCGGCCACGACCGTCATCGGCGACTCGACGGCCGCCGGCCGCGGCGTGACCAGCCCCGCGATGGCACCTCCGGCTCCCGCCACCAGCAGCAGCGCGGCGGCCGCCTGCAGCGGCGTGAGCGCGACCCAGTGCGTGCGCCGGAACCAGGCGACGAGCCCACGCGGCTCGGAGCGCGCGCGCACGGCGCTCATGATGCGCTGGTCGAGCCAGGGATCGAGCGGCACCGGGCGGCGCAACTCCTCCGTCACCCGCTCCAGCGTCCGGTCCATGTCGTCGTCGTCGCGCATGTTCATCTCGCTTCGGCCAGTTGCCGGCCCAGGAAGTCCCGCGCCCGCTTCACCCGCATCTTGAGCGCGGAGATGCCCGCGCCCGTGACCTGCGCCATCTCGTCGTAGTCCAGCTCCTCGACGTGATGCAGGAGGAACGCCTCCCGCTGCTCGAGCGGCAGCTCACCGAGCGCTGCCGCGATCTCCTCACGCCATTCCATCGCGCCGGCGGCGTCGGGCGTCACGCCCGCCTCCACCACCTCCGGGACGAACCGGGCATCGTGCACCGAGCGGCGCCAGCGGGAGGTGCGGCAGCGATTGGCCAGGATGCTGAGGAGCCATGCGCCGAAGCGTTCCGGCTGGTGCAGGCCCCGGAGGCCGTCGTAGGCCCTGACGAACGCATCCTGCAGCGCATCCTCCGCATCCTCCCGGTTGCCCAGCATGTGGTACGCGTACCGCTCGTAGCGCCTTCGATACTTGCGTACGAGCCCCCCGAACGCCTCCGTGTCGCCGTTCACCACCCGCGATACGAGCGCTGCATCGTCCGACGATCCCGCCCCGAGTGCCTGCGGCATCACCGCCGCGTCGGTCGCCTTCACCGAGCGCACCTCATCCCGCCGCTGCCATCACGGTGGTCCCCCTTGCCCGCCTGTTCCGCCCGTTCCGCCTGTGCCACCGGTTCCGCCGGTGCCACCCGTGCCACCCTGTCTCCCCTGGCCGCCGGGCACCGCCGTGCCGCCGGGCGAACTGGCGCCGAACCCGGCGCCGCCTCCCGCCCGCCCGCCGGGACCCGCCATCGTTCCCGCGCTGCCGGGGGGCCCACCCCGGAACGCATGCCCATGCCCCCGCGATGAGGCGACGTTGCGGTCGAACGTCTCGCGCTGGCCCGGCTCGAGCACGTCGCGCACCCGCTCGAGGTGCCGCGCACGCAACTGGTCGCGCTGGCGGATCGCCGAGGAATCGCCTTGGCGCAGGCCCTCCCACAGCTGCGACATCTCGCGCTGCTGCTCGCGGCGCAACGTCTCGATCTGCGTACGCTGCTGCTCCGTGAGCGTGATGTCGCGCAGCAACCCGCCGGCCCCGCCCCGGGCGTGACCTTGCGCGAAGGCGGGCACGCCCAGCACGACGGCGCAGCCGACCAGAATCAGGCTTCGCATGATCGCGTACATGGCGTGTCCTCCCGAGGTTGGAGTGGCCGGCGGGCACTGCCCGCCGGCATTCCGGACGATACTACTTGGGCTTGTTCGTCTGCGTCGCCGTGCCCGTGCCCGCGCCCTGCGGCGCGGCGGGACCGACCGGCGTGGTCGTCGGCGGCGTCGTCGACGGCTTGCCGGCCTGCGGCAGCGGGCCGGTAGACGTGGGCTGGCCGGCCTGCGGCTGGCCCGTCGCGGACGGCTTGCCCGACTGCGGCTTCGGCTGGCCACCTGCCGGAGGCTGACCAGCGCCCGGCGGCTGGCCGGCGCCCTGCTTCAGCTGATCCTGCGTGCGCAGGCGATCCTGGGTCATCAGCTTCAGCTGGTCCTTGTCCTGGGTCCGCAGCTGGTCGCGCAGCTGGTCGCGGTTGCGATCGAACGTGCCCTGCTGGTCCTTGTTGAGCATGTCGCGCGCCTGCGTCATCTGGCGCTCGCGCAGCTGAGCGCGCTCCCGCACGTACGCGCTGTCGCCCGTCGCCGACTGCACGCGATTGCGCTCCATCTCCCGCACCTGCAGCTGGTGCTCGCGCTTCAGGGAGTCGAGCTGGAGGCGCTGGCGCTCATTGAGCGTGATGCCCTGCATGAGGCGCCCGCCGGGTCCGTACGGGGGCGTCTGCTCCTGTGCCGCGAGGGGCGCCGCCATCAGGCAGAGCGCCGCCACCGGTGCGAGTCTCCACAGCTTCGACATAGGTCCTCCTGGCGAATGGGTCGCGACGCCTGTCGCGTGACCTTCCGACCCTAGAGACCTCCGCTGGCGCGTTCGCGTCACATCGAAGAATCTCCGCATGCATCTCTAGCATGTGGACCGTGAATGGAGGGTGAGGTATCGCGGAGCCGGGGTTCAACCCGAATTGCGAGCGACGCGCACAGCGATGCATGCCCATGTGATCGCCGCTGCAAAGTCTCATCGTCGCTTCAACCTGCGTTCAATGGTGTCGCGCCATGTTGTCGACAGCGCTGGCGGCTCTCGTCGTGACGCGCGAGCATTCGCACGGGTCATCGTGACGCGCCGCTCGAGGCCGAGCGCTCACCTCACCGATGCGTGAGGAGCCCCGAAGGGAGGGCGCAGACCATGTCAAACTACGGAAGGACCTGGGCGTGGCTCGCGGCGGCGTGCATGATCGCCGCGTGTGACGGGAGTGGCGGCACGACGGCTCCGGATCTGCAGGCGGCGAGACCGGGCGGCGGCGGCGGAGGCGGCGAGACGGTGTGGGGGAACAACCTGAGTGTGCCCGTGATCTTTGCGTCGGGCGTCGGTATCACCGGCACGACGATCAGCACCGCAGACGTGACGACGACGGGACTTCGGCCCAACAACACGCAGATCCAGTACGCGCCGCTGTACAGCGCTCTGCCGTGGGACCGGTTGACCCTGCCCACCATCGGCGGCTACTACTGCCAGAACACCGAGAACACCTGGATGGCGGAGTGGCTGAACAATACGGCAGGCGGCGCCGACATCCCGGCGAACGCATTCTGGGGTGACAACCTCACGAACCAGCAGTGGAACGTGTCCTCGGTGATCCGGGTGGAGACGGAACTGCAGCCGACGACGATCCCCACGGACCTGGAAGGGTTCAACATGCCGTATGCCAGCGGCAGCAACAAGAACGAGATCAAGTGCACCGATGGTACGACCTTCTCCACCAGCACCGCGGCCCCGCCCACCATCTTCACTGCCACCGCGCGGCTCACGATCGAGAAGCTCGACGGCGAGGGCGGCAACCCTGTCTGCACCTACTTCGACGGCTCCA
>DASUOW010000226.1:0-21979 GCA_036276435.1 Gemmatimonadales bacterium | reverse complement strand
GGCCGATGACGGCCGAGCTGTGGCGGCGCCCCGACGGCGAGGAGATCCTGGAATTGTCGGTGAAGTCGCCGGCCATCCAGGCCGCCGTGATCTACTTCGGGTTCATGGCGTTCCTCGCCGAACTCGGCACGGAGCGCGACGAGAACCAGCAGGCCAAGACACGCTGGGCACTCGAGTACTTCGCGCAGCGCTACGTGCCGCGCACCGGGTCAGCCGAAGCGGTCGACCAGCAGCCCGTGCCGCAGCCCGCGGTCGCTGACGGTCAGCGCGTCACGCCCTAGCTTCCCCATGACCGTCCGCACCACGCACGCGCCGGCGAGGATGACGTCGGCGCGTTTCGGTTGCAGGCCCGCGATCCGGCGGCGGCCCTCGATGTCACGCGCGCGGTAGAGCTCGAGCTGACGGTCCACTTCCGCGCGCGTCAGGATCGACCCCTGCACCACGTCGGGATCGTACGTCGTCAGGCCATGCATGACCGCCGTCATGTTCGTGATGGCACCGCCCATCCCCACCAGCGCATCCGGCGACGGCACGCCGTCGAGCCGGCTGAACTCCGCCGCGATGGAATCGAGTGCCGACTGCAGCTGTTCCCTGCTGATGGCACCACCCAGGCCGTGCTGGCCGGTCAGGCGCACGGCGCCGATGTTGAGGCTGTACTGGTCGTCGACGGTGGTGCCATGGCCGAAGGTGAACTGGGTGCTTCCGCCACCGGTGTCGAAGATGCAGAGGCTCCCCTCCCGCAGCCCGAGCCCGGCCTTCACGGCCAGGTAGGCGAGGCGACCCTCTTCCGCGCCGGAGATCACCTCGATCGTGACGCCGGTGCGCTCCCGCACCACCGCGATGAAGGCCTCGCTGTTGCTGGCCGCCCGCATGCCCATCGTGCCCACCGCGGCGAGCGCCGTGGCGCCGTGACGCGCCGCCTCGTCGGCCATGCCCGCGATGGCGGCCACGGTGCGCTCGATGGCCGCCGGCGCGATGGCCCCCGTCTCGCTCAGGCCCTCGCCGAGCCTGGTGACCTCGGCGCGGTCGACGAGCGTGCGCCAGGTGCCGTCGGGCCGCCGCTCCCCGATGTGGAACTTGACCGAGTTGGTCCCGGTGTCGATGACGGCGAAGACGGGCATGGTCAGGCCTCCGGTCGACGCATGCCGACGAGGGACTTGAGGCCGCGCGGGTAGCTGATGTTGTCGAAGCCGGCGAGTCCCATGTCGCGCACGGCGCCGAGCACCCTGGCCGCGTCCTCGGACTCGATGGCGACGGTGCGCACCGGCCTCCCGTCGGCGACGACGTTCGTCAACTCCGACGTGCAGCCGTCGATGGTGTAGCGGACACGCCGCTTGTGCACGGCGATGGCGCGCACGCCGCGCTCCGCCAGCCCTGCGCCGAGCTGCTCGAGGGTGACCGCGTCGCCGAGCGAGGGCGGGACCGCCACGCCGAGGGCGGCGCAGACGTCCTGCACCACGTCCCGGGAGAGCGGGAAGGTCGCCTTCATCACCGGTCGCCACTGTTCGAGCCCGTCGGCGCCGACCTCCACGAGCGTCTTGATGTCCATGAGGGCATCCCGGACCTTCACGTTGGCGTCGTTGGCCGGCGAGAGCAGGTAGGTCTCGTCGCTCTCCTGCACCCGTTCCGCCGCAAGCGCCGCAAACCGCTCGTCGGCCATCCCGAATGCCGCGCCGAAGGTGCGCCATTCCCAGCGCGGGACGATCGCATTCATGATGGTCTCCAGGACAAGGCAGTGAACCGGCACCGGACTCCAAGGGAATATGCGCCCGATTAGCTTGCACGCCATGCCACTGGTCCACGTCCGCGGGATGCGCTCCGTCTCGCTGTCGCTCCTGCTCCTGACGGCGCCGGTCGCCGCGGCACGGGCGCAGGCGGACGCGGACTCCGTGCAGCTGGGCACCTGGAGCGAGGCCGACTGGCGCATCCTCACCGACAAGGTGCGCTGGGCCGCCGGGCTCGGCTTCGACACGATGCCCCTCGGCGCATCGATCGCCGGGGTCGCGCGCAGCTTCGTGGGCACGCCCTACACGCCGGGCACGCTGGAGCAGCCCGGACCGGAACGGCTCGTCATCAACCTCCACGAACTGGACTGCGTCACGTTCATCGAGAACGTGCTGGCGCTCACGGCGTTCGTGCGGCGCGACGGTACGCGCCTGCTGGACGATCCGCTCGCGGCGCGGGCACGTTACGCCACGTACCTTCGCCAGATCCGCTACCGTGACGCGACGGTGAACGGCTACCCGAGCCGCCTGCACTATTTCACCGACTGGCTGCGCGAGGGGGAGTCCGTGGGGCGCGTGCAGCTCGTCACCGTCGCCCTGGGCGGCACGGAAGTGCTCGAGCCTATCGAGTTCATGTCCACGCACGCGGCCGCATATCCGGCACTGGCAGACAGCGCGAACCTGGATGCGATCCGCGGCGTGGAGCGCCGGCTCAACGCCGCTCCGCCGCGGGTCGTGCTGCACAAGGATCGCATAGCGGCCGTGGCCGACAGCATCCGGGACGGCGACGTCATCGCCGCCGGCTCGACGGTGCCTGGTCTCGACGTGGTGCACACCGGGTTCGCGGTGTGGGAGAACGGACGGCTCCACCTGCTGCACGCCCCGTTGAAGGGCACGGTCGTGGAGATCTCCACCCTGCCCCTCGCCGACCGGATCCAGACGATCGAGAGCCAGAGCGGCATCCTGGTTGCTCGCCCACAGCCCGCCTGGTTCCAGCCGACACGCTGAGCGCGGGGTGCTGCTGCCCGCGAGCGCCTAGGAGGCGACCCCGTCTTCGCCCTCCACCGCCGTGAGGACGGCGGCGCACTGCTCACACGAAAGCCGGCGCGGCAGGCCGCTTCGTTTCCAGCGAGGTCCCAGGAAGTACGACTGCTCGTGCCCGCAGTGCGGGCACGGGCCGCGGATGGCGCGCTCGCGCGCGCCGGGCGCCAGCCGCCGCGCCCCGACGATCAGCCCGGCCAGGAGCGCCAGGGGCACGCCGGCGAAGTGCACGATCGGGATGGGCAGGAAGACGACGGCCAGCGCCACGCCGATCCCCACGGCGACGGCCGCCGAGCGGATGCGCTGGCCCGCGTCGGGAACGGCCAGCGTGACGACGCCGGGCGTGCGCGGTCCGCCGGGCCAGGCCTCGAGGGCGACGGGTCGCTCGATCGCGTGTTCGGGTTCGGGCATGACTACCTCCGCTTGAGCATACCCGCTGGCGGTGGACTTCGCCGCACCCGCATGGCACCTTTCGGCCTCGCCATGACATTCACTGCTTCCGACACGACGCGCGCCGCCCGGACCGTCAGCGCCTACGACATCGCGTCGTGGGTCCTCGCCGGGACCGCCCTGCTCCTCATCCTCAAGCTCCACCTCCTGCCCGCCCTCCTGGGCGGGCTGGCCGTGCACGAACTGGTGCACGCCATCGCGCCGACACTGACCGCCAAGGGCACGAGCAAGGAGACGGGCCGCATCTTCGCGGTGGCCGTGCTCGCGCTGGCGGTGGTGGCAGGGCTCACGCTGTTCACGCTGGGCGTGGTCGCCTTCTTCCGCAGCGATGCGGGCAACCTGGCCGCCCTGATGGGCGGCATGGCCGACATCATCGAGACGTCGCGCGACGTCCTGCCGACGTGGATCACCGACCGCCTTCCGGAGAACGCCGACGAGCTCAAGGCGGCCGCGAGCGGCTGGCTCCGCACCCACGCCGGCGACCTCACCTCGCTGGGTGGCGGGCTCACGCTCTCGCTGGTGCACGCGCTCGTGGGCATGGTCATCGGCGGCCTCGTGGCGCTGCAGCAGGCGCGCCCCTCGGGCCGGTCGGCGCCGCTGTCGCGCGCGCTGGGCGAGCGGACGCTGCGGTTCGGCAAGGCGTTCCGGCGCATCGTGTTCGCGCAGGTCCGGATCTCGCTGCTCAACACCGCGCTGACGGCGATGTACCTCCTGGTGCTGCTGCCGATCGGCGGCATCCAGCTGCCGCTGGTGAAGACGATGATCGCCGTCACGTTCATCGCGGGCCTGCTCCCCGTGATCGGCAACCTCATCTCCAACACCGTGATCGTGACGCTGAGCCTGTCGCACTCGCTCGCGGCCGCGGTGGGGTCGCTGACGTTCCTCGTGGTGATCCACAAGCTCGAGTACTTCGTGAACGCGCGCATCGTGGGCACCGAGATCCGCGCGAGCGCCTGGGAGATCCTGGTGGCGATGCTGGTGATGGAGGCGGCGTTCGGCCTGCCGGGCGTGGTGGCCGCGCCCATCTACTACGGCTACCTCAAGAATGAGCTCTCCGCCCGCGGGCTCGTCTAGCCCGCCCGGACGCCTCGAGCGCGTCGCCCTCCGCTTCACCGACCTCGCGGAGCGCTGGCTCCCCGACGCCTTCATCTTCGCCCTGCTCGCCACGATCGCCGTCGTCGCCGCCGGGCTGACGGCGGGCGGCGCGTCACCGGCACGGCTCGCCGAGATCTGGGGCCGAGGGTTCTGGTCGCTGATCCCCTTCACCATGCAGATGGCGCTGATCGTCATCACGGGCAGCGTGGTCGCGACGGCCGCTCCGGTGCGGCGCGCCATCGACCGTCTCGCGGGCATTCCGCGCGGGAACCGCAGCGCCGTGGTGTTCGTGGCGCTGGCCTCCATGGTGACGTCGTGGTTCAACTGGGGCTTCGGCCTGGTGTTCACGGCGGTGCTCGCCCGCGCCGTGGCCCGCCGGGTGCGCGACGTGGACTACCGCACCCTCGCCGCCTGCACACTGCTCGGCCTTGGCAGCGTGTGGGCGCAGGGCCTCAGCGGCTCGGCGGCGCTGCAGATGGCCACCCCCGGCATGCTGCCGGCCGGCATCCGCGACATCGTGGCGGGCGGCACGCCGGGCGCCGCGGCGGTGCCGGACGGGATCATCCCGCTCACCCACACCATCTTCCTCTGGCAGTCGCTCGCCTCGGTGGCCATCGAGATCGCGATCGTGGCGACCCTGATCGCCATCATCGTGCCGACCGGCGCGCGCGTGCGCACGGCGTCCGACCTCGGCGTGTCGCTGGACGAGGCCCCGGTGCCCGCCGCGGCCAGCGACACGCCGCGCACGCCGGGCGAGTGGCTCGAGCACCAGTGGTGGCCCAACGCGATCGTGGTGCTGCTCGCCGGCACCGCGCTCGTCCTCGCGGCGCGGGACGCCACGAGCCTCACCGCGGCGATCACGCTCGACCGGCTCAACCTGTTCTTCCTCGCCCTGGGATTCGCGCTCCACCGCACGCCGGCCCGGCTCATGCGCGCGTTCCGGGACGCGGTGCCGTCGACCTGGGGCATCGTGCTGCAGTTCCCGTTCTATGCCGGCATCGCGGCGATCATCACCGACACGCACCTCAACTCGAGGATCGCCGCCGTCTTCACCTCCGCGGCCACGCCGCAGAGCTTCCCGGCGCTGATCGCCGCGTACAGTGCGCTGCTCGGGGTGTTCGTGCCGTCGGGTGGGTCGAAATGGGTGCTCGAGGCGCCGTACGTCATGCAGGCCGCGCACGACCTCAAGGTGCACCTCGGCTGGACGGTCGCCGTCTACGACCTGGGCGAGGCGATCGCCAACCTCATCCAGCCGTTCTGGATGCTGCCGGTGCTGGCGATGCTGGGCCTGCGCGCGCGGGACATCATGGGGATCACCTTCACGGTCTTCCTCGTGCTGCTGCCCGTCGTACTGGTGCTCGTCACCGTCCTCGGCGCCACGCTCACGTACCCCCTCTAGGCGGGACCCAGCGCCCGCAGCAGGGCCTGCAGCGCCCGCCCGCGGTGACTGACGGCATCCTTCTCCGCCGGCTCCGCATCGCCGAACGACTTGCCCAGCTCGGTGCAGAAGAAGTACGGGTCGTAGCCGAACCCACCCTCCCCGCTCGGCGCCTCGAGGATGCGACCCGCGCAGCTGCCCTCGAACACCTCCGGCACCCCGTTCACGGCCCGGACGAGCACCAGCACGCAGCGATAGCGCGCGGCGCGCCGGTTCTCCGGCGCGCCCTGCAGCCGTCGGAGCAGCTCCGCGTTGTTCGCCGGATCCACCACCGACGCGGGACCGGTGACCCCGGCGAAGCGCTTCGAGCGCACGCCCGGCGCGCCGCCCAGCGAGAACACCTCGAGCCCCGAATCGTCGGCGAAGGTCGGCAGCCCGCTCAGCTTCGCGAAGTATTCGGCCTTCCGGCGCGCGTTCGCCTCGAACGACGGCTCGGTCTCCAGCAGGTCCTCCTCGGCGCGCTCGTACAGTCCGGCGTCGTCGGGAAAGACCACCTCGTGCCCGGCGGCCTCGAGCAGCCGCCGGAGTTCCTTCTGCTTCCCGGCGCTCCGGGTGGCCGCCAGGAGCCTCACCAGCCCAGCGCGCGGCGCTGCGCCTGGAAGAGCTCGCGGATGCCGCTGCCGGCGAGGTCGAGCAGCACGTCGAGCTGGGCCCGCGAGTAGGTGGCGTTCTCGCCGGTGCCCTGCACCTCGACGAACTGGTCGGGCTCCCTCATCACCACGTTGGCGTCGACGTGGGCGTCCCGGTCCTCCACGTAGGCGAGATCGAGCAGCGGGAGTCCCTCCACCACGCCGACGCTCACCGCTGCCACCAGGCTCCCGAACGGCGTCGGGATGCCCTGTCGCTGCGCGATCCAGGCGCACGCATCGGCCAGCGCGACACAGCCGCCGGTGATGCTCGCCGTGCGGGTGCCGCCGTCGGCCTGCAGCACGTCGCAATCCACCTTCACCGTGAACTCGCCGAACTTCATGGTGCCCATGGCGGCGCGGAGGGAGCGGCCGATGAGCCGCTGGATCTCCTGCGTGCGTCCGCCGGGACCATTCCGCTCGCGGCTCGAGCGCTCGAGCGTCGCGCGGGGCAGCATGGAATATTCGGCGGTCACCCAGCCCTCGCCGGTGCCCTTCTTGTGCGGGGGCGCGCCCGCCTCGACGCTGGCAGTGCAATGCACGAGGGTGCCGCCCATGCGGATCAGGCAGGAGCCCTCGGCGTAGGGATTGTGACCGCGCTCGAGCGCCACGGGGCGCAGCGCGTCGTCGGACCGTCCATCAGGACGTGGCACGGAGTCGCTCCACGATGCGGGTAGTCGAAGTATCGGGCACGAGCGGCACGCGAACCACGCGGCCGCCACGCGCCTCCACGAAGTCGGCGCCGACGATCCGGTCGCGGGGATAGTCGGCGCCCTTGACGAGGATGTCGGGCCGGAGCGCGTGCACCAGCTCGAGCGGCGTATCCTCGTCGAACGGCACCACGGCGTCCACGGCCGCGAGCGCCGCGAGTACGCGTGCGCGTGACGACCCGGGATTCACCGGGCGGTCCGGGCCCTTGCCGAGCCGGCGCACGGAGGCGTCGGTGTTGAGCCCCACCACGAGCGCGGCGCCCAGCGAACGGGCCGTCTCGAGCAGCGTCACGTGGCCGGGGTGCAGCAGGTCGAACACGCCGTTCGTGAACACGAGCGGCCCCTCGAGGCCATCGCGCCACGCGACGGCCTCGGCGCGCGTCATGACCTTGCCGGCGGTGTCCACTGGACGACTCAGAGCGCCTCTTCGGCGCGTGGCTTGAACGTGAAGGTGTGGTGGAACAGCGGGACCTTCACGCTGTCGGTGTACTGGGCCTCGATGACGATCCGCCGGGGCCGGTCGGTGCGCCGGATGCGGAATCGCAGCGGCTTCGCCGGATCGAGGATCAGGTTCGACTCGTCGTACAGCCGCCGGCGGATCACGTCGTCGGTGAGGCTGGGCGCGAGGCGCGCCTGCGAGCGCATGGCGTCCTGCAGGCGGAAGTACTTGAAGTACACCTGCCCGATGTGGAACCCGTAGAAGCACACCGCCGCGAATCCGACGACCCAGGCGAGGCACCCGAGGGTGCCCTGCCCGCGACGGTCGCGGCGGCGGCTCACCATTGCGACTGCGCGCCCTCGACGATGTTGACCGTGAGCCGCTCGAGCGCCTTGCGGCGCCCGTCGGTCTCGGAGCCGGGCGCGTAGTCGCCCTCGACGATCAGGCCCTGGCGCTGCCACAGGACCTTGTCGTTCTTCTCGTCGCGGATCTCGACGTTCACACTCAGCTGCACCAGCCGGCGCGTCACGTCCACCTCGTTGGTGCCCGACTGCTGCTGGTTCTGGGTATTGACGTTGCCCGTGAAGGCGACGGGCAGGTCCGGCTCGTAGCGCGTGATGGTGCCCTTCACCACCGCGTCGGCCTGCGACTCGGCGGCCGCGCGCAGGCCCAGGCGGCTCTCCACCGCCTCGCGTACCGCCAGGTTCACCTGCTGCGTCAGCGCCGGTTCCGCGGTCAGGTTGTCGAACGGCAGCACCGCCACCGTGCGGATGGTGGGCGGCAGGCCTCCGCCCGCGAAGCCATAACAGGCCGCGACCAGGAGGGCGCTAGCGCTCAGGACGATTCCAGATCTCAGGCTTGAAGCTCGCAGGCGTCGTGTTCTCGGTGAAGGTGAGTTCGAGCCGCGACGGCCCCTGGGGCAGGTAGAGGCGGCTCGAGCGCAGTGCGCCATCGGGACCGAAGACCGTCTCGACCCGGCCGACCACGCGTCCCTCCTGCCGCACCAGCGCCTTCAGCCCCGGCGTCGGGCCGACCGTGCGGACGTATTCCACGGTGTCCGCACTGGTGGCGTACTGCCAGGCCGTCACGTCGCCGGAGACGGCCCCCGTCAGCACCGCATCCTCCGCCGGCCGTCGCGCAACGCCGAGCATGGCCCAGAGCAGCGGGTAGCTGGGGATGATCTTCTCGATCACATCCTCGCGCGACACCCAGAGCGCCGTGTCGCCGAGCACCATCGCCGCCGTGCGCTTGGCACCGAGGGGACCGGCCATGTCGAGCCGCAGCGAGTCCGCCGGGGCGATGCGCGCATTCCCGCCACCGCCTACGCCCTCGTCCGGACTCTTCAACGACCACTTGAAGCGATGACCCCGATTCGACGTCGGCTCGGTGCGTGCCACCCACGCGAGCACGCTGTCGCGCTCGACCGGCGCGAGCCCGGCCGGGACCACCGTGCGGAGCGTGGGTCCGTAGCTCGGCGCGCACCCGGCCGCCATCACGGCAAGATAGGCGAGCCACGCACGACGGTCAAGCGGAAACCGTTGCAATTTCACGATTTAGCGATCCACCTTTCACCCATGTCAGCGCCGGATGGTGCGGATCTGGTCGCCCTGCAGCACGCGGAGCAGCGTGCCGTGCCCCGCCACCACCTTGCCGAAGATGGTGTAGGTGCCGTCGAGATGCGGCTGCGGACTGACGTTGACGAACCACTGGCTCCCGCCGGTGTCCGGTCCGGAGAGGGCCATGCCCATCATCATGCCCTCGTATCGCCGGCGATTGGGCTCGTCGCGGATGGTGGTCCCGGGACTGCCGTTGCCGTCGCCACGGGGATCGCCGTCCTGCACCACGAAGTTGGGCACCACCCGATGGAACCGCAGCCGGTCGAAATAGTGCCGGTCCACGAGCGCCAGGAAGTTCGCGACGGTGATGGGCGCCTCGTAGCCGAACAGCTCGAGCTCGACGGTGCCCTTCTGGTCCACCTCGAGAAAGACGTGCGTGGCCCGCTCCGGGCTGGTGGGCAGCAGGAAGCGACGCACCAGTTCGCGGTAGTCGAGCGCCGAGCGTCCCGTGGCGATGGGCCACGCCGGCCCCCAGCGCGCGGCCGCCTCGGGCCAGTTCTCCTCCGCCCAGCGGCGCACCACGTAGTCGTCGGGCCGGCGCGAGGTGCGCAGGAACTCGCCCTCGACGCGCGCCTTTCCCGCCGGCGTGGCCTTGGCGATGCCGGCGAGGGCCTCGAGCGCGTTGATGGTGGCGTCGGGGAACGAATCCCCTTTGGACGCGCCGACGATCCCGGCGAGCGCCGGCACGTCGGCCGGATCGAGCGCGCGCCCGAGCGCCGCGGCCGCCTGCGCGCGGACCATGGCGTCGCGATGCGCGGTGGCGCCACGCGCGGCGGCGAGCAGCGGTGCGGGTGCGCCCTCGGTCCCGGCCAGCCATCCCTGCAGCGTTGCCGCCAGCACGCGCCCATCGGCATCCTTGAGGAACGGCGTCGCGCCCGGCTCGCCCAGGTACTGCGCCGAGGCCTCGGCGACGACGGCACGCTCGCGCCAGTCCTTCGACGCGGCCCAGGGTGCCGCCGACGCGCGGAACGCCGCCGTGTCGATGCGCGCGAGCGCGGTCAGCGCCTCGCGGCGCATGGCGAAGCTCTTCTTCTCGTCGGCGAAGCGCGTGAGCGCCGCGGCTGCATCGGGCCCGCCCAGCTCGCCCAGCGTGGCGATGGCCTCGACGGCCACCGTGGGCATCGGGTCGTTCGCGAGCAGCGAGACCCGTGCGGCATCCGTGGGGCGCCCGAAGGTGCCCAGCGAGCGGAGGGCGTTGATGCGCACCTGCGGATCGGTGTTGTCGAGTGCGCGCGAGAGCAGGTCGGCGAGGGTACCGGCGCCCACGCGGGCCGAATCGGCGAAGGTCTTCGTCAGGTTGCGCGCGGCGGCGGCCTTCACCGACGCGCTCCGGTCGAGCAGCGCGGCCGGCATGCGGTCGCCCAGGGCCGGCGCGGCGCTGCGGATGCGCCCGAGGGTGTAGACGCTGCGCCAGCGCAGGTCCTCGAGCGAGTCGGTCAGGAACGGCAGCAGCGCGTTCACGGGCGCGCGCCGGCCCAGGCGCCAGGCATCGCCCACCATCCGGGCGATGACGGGTGACGGATCGGCCACCTGCAGCTTCTCGCGGCCGGTCAGGACCGACGCGAAGAAGTCGGCCGCCGGCTGCCCGCCGATGCGAGCGAGCGCCGCCGCCATCTCGGCGGCGCTCTCGCCGTCGAGCATCGGCGGCGTCGTCAGACGGCGGATGATCGGCGCCACGGCGGCCGTGTCGCCCACGAGCCCGAGGGAGAAGGCGCCCGCCGACCGCACGATCGCCACGGAGTCGTCCAGCGTCGGCACGAGCAGCGGCACCGCGCCGGGATCGCCCAGCCGCCCGGCGGCGAGCGCCGCCTGCTCGCGCACCGTCGAATCGGGGAACGCGAGGCCGCGGCGCAGCGCCGCTTCGTCCCACTTCCGCGCGTCCGATGCGGCGAGAATGGGCGCGAGCACCTCGATGAGGGTCTCGTTCTGGGCGCGAGCCGGCGCCGCCAGGAGGGCGAGGCCACCGGCGGCGAGGGCCAGGGCTCGCGTGAAGCAGCGGGTCGGGGGCAGTCGCATGCCTGTTTCCACTAGAGTCGGACCGGATCCGGCACCGCGACGAGCATGGTGCGCACCTCGTCGGGCAGCCGGGCGAGCTTCAAGGATGCGTCGAGCACGATCATGCTGGTGGTGGCGGTGACGAGCACCTCGCCCGTCTCCACATGCTCCACGGCGTAGCCGAAGATGATGCGCCGCGAGGCGAGGTCGCGCACCCAGCAGCGCACGCGCAGGTCGTCGTCGTAGCGCGCGGGACGCAGGTAGCGCACACCCAGCTCGCCGACGACGAGCCGGTAGCCGTGCTCCTCCATCTCGCGATAGGTGAGCCCGGTGCGGCGCAGGTGCTCGGTGCGGGCGACGTCGAACCAGACCACGTAGCGGGCGTGGTACACCACGCCCATCTGGTCCACCTCGGAGTAGTTGGGCCGGACCCGGATCTCGGAGACCGGCTCGAGTTGCGCTGCGCTCCCCACCCTTCCTCCTTCGCGGCTACATTTGCCCCGTGATCGGCACCACTCTCGTCGTCGTGGCCGACGCCCACCTGGGCACCGCGCCGTCCGACGCCACCGACGCCTTCCTCGCCTTCCTGCAGCACGTGCCCGAGACCGGGGACGCGCTGCTGGTGAACGGCGACCTCTTCGACTTCTGGTTCTGCTGGCGCCACGTCATGCCGCGGCACGGCTTCCACGTCGCGGCGGCCCTGGCGCAGCTGCGCCGTCGGGTGCCGGTGGCCATCGTGGGCGGCAACCACGACCGCTGGGGCGACGACTTCTGGGCGCGAGACATCGGCGCCGAATGGCACCCGCGCGAGCTGCGCCTGCAGGTGGGCCGCCGCACCGCCCTCGCCGTGCACGGGGACGCCCTCACCGACACGCGTCCCATGTCCCGCGCCCTCAACCGCGTGCTCGCCGCCCCCATGGCCACGACGCTCTTCCGGCGACTGCATCCGGACACGGCGTTCCGCCTGGTCGAGCGCATCCTCGACCCCATGCTGGGCGACGAGCCCATCGACGGACCCCGCCTCGAGGCTTCCGCCCGTCGCCAGCTGGAATGGGCCGAGGCGCGCTTCGCGGCCGAGCCCGCGCTGGGCATGCTGCTCATGGCGCACACCCACCAGCCGGCCCTGCACGAGCTGCCCGGCGGGCGCCGCTACCTCAATCCCGGCGCCTGGTTCGACGGCTACCGCTACGGGGTGATCACGGACACGAGCGCGGAGCTCCGCCAGTTCACGCCCTGACCGGCCTCAGCCGAGCGGTACCACGTCCGCCTGGCGCAGCCGGTCCCCGATGAACTTCGTCCCCACCGACAGGAAGCGCGGCGCGTCGTCGCTCACCACGAAGCGATGCGTCGACGCCTGCCCCGGCGCCGCGGCGATGCCCTCGCGCTCGAGCACCTTCGCCAGCGCGCGCGCCGTCTCGGCGGCGCTGTCGATGAGCGCCGTCTCCGGCCCCATCACCCGCTGCAGCAGCGGCTTGAGCAGCGGATAGTGCGTGCACCCGAGCACCAGCGCCTGCACCCGCTCGGCCGCGAGCGGTGCCAGGTACTCGCGCGCCACCAGCTCGGCCGCCGGATGCTCGAACCACCCCTCCTCCACCAGCGGCACGAACAGCGGGCACGCCTGCTGGAACACGCGCGCCTCGGGATCGCGATGATGGATGGCGCGCTCGTAGGCGCCGCTCGCGATGGTCCCGGCGGTGCCGATCACGCCGATGGTGCCGTGCGGGGCCGCCGCCACCGCCGCGCGCGCGCCGGGCTCGATCACGCCGATCACCGGCACCGGCGACACGGCGCGCAGCGCGTCGAGCGCATGCGCCGTGCTGGTGTTGCAGGCGATGACCACGGCCTTCACCTGCTGCGACAGCAGCCAGTGCAGGATCTCGAGGCTGTAGCGCCGCACCGTCTCCGGCGACTTGGGGCCGTAGGGCACCCGCGCGGTGTCGCCGAAGTAGATCGTGGACTCGTCGGGCAGGCGCTCGTAGATGGCGCGCACGACGGTCAGGCCGCCGAGCCCCGAGTCGAAGACGCCGATCGGCAGGTTGCTCATGGGATGCGCACGGGGAGCGTGAGCGCGGCGGCGACTCCGCCGCCCTGCATCGGCTTGAGGGCCACATCGCCCGGGAAGTCCCAGAGGTGCGCGGACACGTACGCCTCGAGGCCCGCGAGCAGGTGGTTGAAACCCATCAGCACCAGCCAGTCCTCGCGCTCGAGCGCCTTGCCCTGCGCGTTGTCGGGATCGGTGTCGCGGAGATACTGGTACTCGCTGTTCGCCTTGAGGGCCATGCCGAGGGTGACGCCCTCGACGGCGAGGAAGAGCACGGCGGGCAGCTTCCGGCCCAGCTTCGCCTGACCCCAGCCGGGCAGGATGATCGAGCGCAGCAGCGCCCCCGTCGGCGACACCGGCCGGGCGCCCAGCGGCACCGCGCCGGCCGTGTCGGCGACGATGGAATCGGGGATCTGGGCCGCCGGCTCGGGCCGGGGCGGCAACGAGTCCTGGGCGACGAGTCGGGCGGCGGGCGCGAGTGCCAGCAGGAGGGCGAGCATCGCGCCCCGGAGCCGGGGCGAAGGCATCCGGGGAGTCTAAGGGAGCGGGGCTGGGAAACCCAGCGCGAGGGAGAGGTGGCGGGAGCGTGTGGGAATCGAACCCACCGGACCTCGCAAGGCGACGTCCAACGCGGTTTTGAAGACCGGCCGAGACACCAGCCCCGATCCGCCCCCGGCAGCAACTTAGCCGCGTGGCGGCACGGAGGGCGAGCGGCTCAATTGCCTCCCTGCTTGATCACGCTGACGTGGCCGTTGCTTTCCATGTAGGCGCGTCGCACCTGTGCGAGGTCGTCGACACCTTCCCGGCGCAGGGCGGACCACAGGTCCTCCTCCGTGATCAGCTCACGCCGCATGTTGCGGGGCACCATCGCACCGTCGCGGATCAGCAACAGGGGTCCCGGATGCAGCGTGCGGCGCACCCACGGTATGCGGTAGGCCAGCCAGTCCAGCGCGAAGTTCCAGAAGACGATCGTGCCCACCACGACGAAGCCCTCCGTCACCGATCGATAGTCGGCCGTCATCGCGGGACTCGCCGCGTCCGCGATGAGCACCGTCATCAGCACGTCGGGTAGCGTGAGCATTCCAGCCTCGCGCTTGAGCGCGGCCCGGAGCAGGAACACGATGCCGAGATAGACGAGGCTGCCGCGCAGGACCAGCGTCAGGAGCGGGACGGTCGGGACGAAGAGGTCGTGCCACGCCATCGGTGATCCCCCTGCCCTCGCCAAGCCGTGCGTCCGAGTGTGCCTACGGCCGGACGCGCTCGCGACAGTGGACGACATGCCGGGGGCGAGGGCGTCGTCGGCATCCCGTGCGATGGGGCAACTCGTAGCCCACCAACGGGGGATACACCGCCACACGCCGTCCTGGCATGCCCGCCAGTCGCACCACGGGCGGTGCTCGAGCCCTTCAGAAGCCGACGGCGAGGGATC
Source organism: Gemmatimonadales bacterium (assembly GCA_036276435.1). Classification (GTDB taxonomy): domain Bacteria; phylum Gemmatimonadota; class Gemmatimonadetes; order Gemmatimonadales; family GWC2-71-9; genus JAGGAG01. The sequence goes on along the minus strand of DASUOW010000226.1, from coordinate 7,375 downwards.
CCACCACGAACCCGCCATCACGGATGAGGGGACCGCTCCCGTCCGGAAACAGGGGCGCGTCACCGCGGAAGCCCCGAAGTTCAGTGCGCCACAGCGCACGCCCCGCGAACGAGACGTCCACACCCACCGACGCGCCCCACGCCTCGAGTCCGTCGGCCCCGCCGGTCACGACGACGACCTGATCGGGATCGGCATAGCGCTCGACACGGGCGTTCAGCGCCACGGTCGCCGAGAGTCGCCGGCGCGCGACCAGCGTCGCGCTGTACCAGGTGGCGCCGTCCTGCACGCCGACGTTGGCGGTGAGCCAGAGATCGGTGCCGTCATGCGGCGTCCACCTGGCGAACACCTCGTTGAACACCCGCGTGGCCGCGGGCAGGCTGTCCGGCAGCTCGTTGCCGATGAAGTTGTCGTAGCCGACCAGCAGCCGGGGAGCCGCCTGCCACTCGAGCCGCAGGCCGACCGCCTTGTCCCCATTGCTCTCGGACACGTTCTGCCAGCCGTTCATCACGTGCGCCTGCACGCTGAGCGAGGGCGTCGCCTGCCACGTGAGCCTGGCGCCGGCGGAGTAGTAGGGCGTGTAGTCGGCCGTGAGCGAGCGGCTGTAGGTGGGATTGTCGCGGGAGATCCAGCTTTCCTGCCCGATGTGGGAGAAGTAGATGCCGCCGTCCAGCCAGAGACCCTCGTGCAGGCGAACGCCCGCCCTCGCCTCCTGGATGAAGCGTGTCGCCTCCGGCCCGCTGATCTCTCCCCGGCTCGGCTCCCCGGCGTAGTTGGCCTGCACACTGGTGCCCGCCTGCAGGGCGATCCGTCCCCGGACGCGCTCGCCCTGAAGCACGGCCTCGATGTGCGCGAGGTTCACGTTGAACTCGTTGTGGCGCGCCGGCTGGGTCGTGTAGACGCGGTCCCCGCTCGGCGGGCGCCCGAAATCGTAGGCATAGTACGCGTCGGCGAACGCGCCGAAGGCCACGACGGGAGTCGACACGCTGTCCTGCGCGCCGACGGACGACGGCACGACCCCGAGCAGGCTCGCCACTCCGATGGCCCACGGACGGATGCGCGACATGACTGGGGCGCCGATGAGCAGGAGGATGGGGCTGAAGAATACACAGGGTGCGACAGGCGTCCAGCAACCGCATGGGCGCGCCGGGCCGCGCCGGCTTGTAGGTTTCCCGGCGTCCGATACCCGACCGGAGCACCATGCTGGACGCCATCCGTACATTCCTCGCCCGCCGCGTCGTCGGCGAGGCGGCACCGGGCCAGGCGCCCGCGCCGCTCCTCGACGGCCTCCAGGTGGCTGCCGCCGCCCTGCTCCTCGAGCTCGCGCACGCGGATGGCCACTTCAGCGACGCCGAGCGCACCCACATCGAGGAGGCGCTCGGCCGCCACTTCGCGCTCGACGAGGACACCACACGCGAACTGCTCGCGCTCGCGGAAGCGGAGCGACGCGAGTCGATCGACCACTTCCAGTTCACGCGGCACATCGCGCGGCACTACGACACCGCGCAGAAGCTCCGGCTCGCCGAGCTGATGTGGCGCGTCATCCTCGCCGACGGCGCCATCGCCGAGCACGAGACCTGGCTGGTGCGGAAGCTCGCCAACATGCTCGAGCTCTCACCGGGCTACCTGTCCGAGGCACGGCGCCTCGCGACCGGAGACGCCGGGCCCGCCTGACGGCTCGCGCCGCCGCGCGTCACGCCGCCTGCCGGTACACCAATCCCTCCAGCGTCACCCGATACGTCGCCGAGGCCGCGTCGTGGCGCACGCAGTAGCTCGTGGGATAGTAGCCCGCGACGGCGACCGCCTGCGGGACCCGCAGCGACGTGCACTCGTCGGGCCGCGCGGCCATGTAGGCGAGCGAGACCATCGGCTCGAGGAAGGCCAGCTGCCCGTCGTAGGTGCCGTAGATGAAGGTGCGCGAGAAGCCGCGGCTCGGATCCGCCAGTTCCGGATCCTGCGAGTCGACGAGGTGGTTGCCCATGCGCTGGACGGCGGCGCCGACGTCGATGTAGCCGTCGGGAACATGGCCCGCCGGCAGCGGCCTGGCGGCCCGGGCGGAATCCTGGCAATCGATCAGCTCGGCGCAGGGGCCGGCGCGGATGCCCGCGATGACCGCCGGATCGGCGATGTAGAAGTGGAAGTCGAAGTGCGGCGCGCTCCACGCCGGAGGCGCCGGCTGCATGTGCCCCTCGGGGTTCCAGTTCAGCATCGCCCACCGCACCGGCAGCTCGAGGTCCTCGGCGCCCTCCGGCAGCGCGAGATCCACCTGATAGTCGCCCATGCATTCGCCGTGGACGTGCACCCCATCCCCGTTCCTGTCGAAGCAGCGACTGGTCGAGTTCATCTCGGTTGCGAGTCCCGTGAGCGCGGCGGCGGTGAGCGCGATCCCGAGCACCCGTGGCTCGCCGTGCGGCCCGCGCTCCACGAACAGGCGCGCGGTACCGTTGCCGACGGCAACGGCCGGCCCCTCGAGCACGCCGGTCGCGTCGGGCCGGCCGATGATCGGTGCGACTGCAGCGGCGGCGGTCGTGAGCCCGAGGGCGGCCGCGAGGACGATGGCGGAACGAGTGAACGTCGACATGGTGTGCCTCCTGGGTCCGGATGTCCCGATATCCTACGTGCCAACGATATTTGTTATAACGACTATCTGGCCGGCGAAGTTTCAGCCTCGTCTCAGGAGGCCTCCTCCGTCGCCGGGAACGGGCCGAAGCCGGCCCGCGCCTCGCCGAGCAGGTCCCGCAGCTGCCGAAGCTTCTTCGGTCCGAGACCGCCCAGGGCCTGCTTCAGGAAGACCACGACCGCCTCGTCGAGGCGCGCCAGCATGGCGAGCCCGTCCGGCGAGATGAGCAGCTTCACCACCCGCCGATCGTCCGCGTCCCGCTTGCGGCGGGCGAGGCCCAGCTTCACGGTGCGGTCGGCGAGGCGCGTGACGTCGGGGTCGCGGTTGATCATCCGCTCGGCGATCTCGCTCATGGTGCGCCCCTCGGCCCCCGCCCCGCGCAGGATGCGCAACAGGTTGTACTGGCTGGGCGAGATCCCTTCCGTCCGCCGCAGGTAGCGCACCCAGGGCTGGTCCATCAGCTGCGAGGTGAGGCGGATGGCGATGTAGACCTCCTCCTCGAGGGAGCGGAAGGGCTTGGTCTGGCGGATCTCATGGTAGACGGTGCTCATATGTAGCGAGGATAATCGTTACAACAACTATCGTCAACGGGCCGCGCGCCGATTGACAAACCTCAAGGCTAAGGGAACGCTTACTGTACACATCCGGCGCCCGGTGCATCGTCCTTCCGTCGTCCGCAGGAGATCCCGCCATGACCTCGCCCACGTCGCCCCCGCCTGCGCCTCCCGCCGTGCAGGCCACGGTGGGCGACTGGGGACCCGGCCCGATGTCGTCGGCGCCCGTGCTGGCCGTGCGCAGCATCGGTCCCACGATGCGGCGCCGGCTGGTGCTGCAGTATCTAGGCGCCGCCGTGCTCATCGCGAGCATCGCCGCGCTCGAGGACCTCGTGCCCTCGATGACGGGCCTCGCCGCCTGGCTGCTGCAGGACCCGAGCTCGACGGCCACGGCCCCCCTGCTCGCCCCGTGGCTGCACGTGCTGCTGCTCGCCGGCGTGGCGCTGCTCCTGTCCCTGCCCCTCGCCATGGTCTACGTGCGCACCCGCGCGCGGCTCAAGTACGACGAGACGCTCGTCGAGACGGTGATCGTGCTGCCGGTGATCGTCTCGGGCATCCTGCTCGTCGTGAAGGACAGCCTGGCGCTGGCATTCAGCCTCGCCGGCATCGTCGCGGCCGTGCGGTTCCGCAACAACCTCAAGGACTCCCGCGACGCGGTGTACATCCTCGCGGCGGTGGGCGTGGGCTTCGCCGTCGGGGTCGGCTCGCTGCAGGTGGCGATGATGCTCTCGCTCGTCTTCACGGCGGTGGAGCTCTCGCTCTGGCGCCGCGACGTGGGCAGCGATCACGAGCGCACGCTCGGCATGCTGTGCCTCCCGACCGCCACGCCCCTCGACATCGGCCGGAAGCAGAAGGGACCGCAGCCCGTCGTGAAGATGGCCGGGGCGCCGCCGCCGCTGCCCCTCTCGCCCACCGCCATCGAGCGCGAGGCCGACGAGGTCGTGCTGCGCGTGTACGCGGCGGACGTCGACGAGGGCAAGCACACCGTCGAGCAGGTGCTCGACGAGATGGCGAAGCGGTACCGCCTGCACGAGGCGCGCAGCACCGGGCACGGCCACGTGACGCTCGACTACGTGGTCAAGCCGAGGAAGCGGCACTCGATGGCCACGATCATCGACGCCGTGTACGAGCGCGGGGCGCCGCTCGTGCTCGCGGCGGAGGTGATCTGACGATGGGCGAGCTCGCGGTCCCGCGCACGCCGCTCGACCACCGTCGCGGCCCTGACGAGGCACCCGTGGTGCTCGTGGCCTACGCCGACTTCCAGTGTCCGCACTGCGCCCACGCCGACGGCATGCTGCGCGCGCTGCTGGACCGCTTCGGCGGCCGCCTGCAGGTCATCCACCGGCACTTCCCCCTCACGGACGTGCACCCGCACGCGCAACTCGCGGCGGAGGCGGCTGAAGCGGCCGCGGCGCAGGGGAAGTTCTGGCCGATGCACGACCGGCTGTACGCGGCCCAGGACCGGCTCGGCGAGCGCGACCTGCTCCGTCACGCCGCCGAGCTGGACCTGGACGTGGACCTGTTCGGCGCGCACCTGGTGCAGCGGGTCTTCGCCGCGCGCGTGCGCGCCGACTGGCTCAACGGCCAGCGGAGCGGCGTGCGCGGCACGCCGACCCTCTTCGTGAACGACCGCCGCGTCGAGGGGGTACGAGGACGCGATGCGCTCGCGGAGGTCATCCGCGCCGCGATGTCCGCACGCGGATGACCCTGTGGTTCCTCTGCCTGCTCCTGCAGGCGGCGCCCGCGAGCCGGCTGGCGGCACTCGAGCTCACGACGCCGGCACGGCGACTCGAGCTGCCGCGCGCCCTGCAGGAAGTGTCGGGGCTGGTGCGACTGCCCGAGGGCGTGCTGCTCGCGCACGGCGACGAGGAGGCGGTGTGGATGGCGGTGGACGTGCGGACCGGCGCGGCTGTGCCGCATCTCGCGCTCGGCGCCCCGGCGCGGGGCGACTTCGAGGCGACGGCATCGGCGGAGGGGCGACTGTGGCTGCTCGCGAGCGACGGGACGATGCTCGACGCCCCGGCAACGGCGACCGGACGCGTGGCACGTCCCGGGGTGCACGCGGGCTCGAGCGACTGCGAGCTCGAGTCGCTCGCGTGGCTGCCGGAGCGGGGTGAGTTCCTGGCCGCCTGCAAGACGGGCGCGCGACGCGGCTGGCTCGCGTTCCGGGTACGCCGGCCTTCGGACCGGACGTGGCGCGAGAGTCCGCTCGCCGTGTCGCACGACGCCATCCGCGACGCCGGTGGCCCGGACGGTTTCTCCACGAGTGACATGCTGTTCGATGCGCACACCGGACACCTGCTGCTCCTCGCCGGCCCGGAGCGCGCGCTGCTCGAAATCACGCCGACCGGCACGGTGGTCGCCGCCCGCCGGCTCACACGGAAGCTTCATCCCCAGCCCGAGGGACTGGCACTGCTGCCCGACGGTTCGCTCGCCATCGCCGACGAGGCGCGCGGCGGCGGCCGGCTGACGCTCTATGCCCCGGCTCCGAAGTAGCGCCGGCGGCGCGGCCGCGCTGTTCCTGGCGCTCGGCGTCGTCCCCCTCACCGCACAGGCGCCCCCGGCGGGCACCGACTCCGTCACCATCGCGGCCGGGCCGCAGTACCGGGCTGGCCGACTGCACCGCCTCCTCCTCGGCGCACACTGGCGAGCCCTGTGGACCGCGCCCGTCACCGTTCCCGTGCTGGATCTCGAGACATTCGACGGCGGCGTGACTCCCGTGCAGCGAGGGGGTGGGCTGCAGACACGCTCGCTCCGTCTGCGGAGCGCGTCCGGGCGCGAGTGGACGGTCCGCTCCGTGGACAAGGATCCGTCGACCATCCTGCCGGCCTCGCTGCGCGAGACGGTGCTGGACCGGATCGTCGAGGACCAGACGAGCGCCGGGCACCCGTTCGCCGCGCTGGTGGTGCCGCCACTGCTCGATGCGGCCGGCGTGCTGCACGTGGAACCACAGCTCGTCCGCATGCCCGAGGATGCGGCACTGGGCGAGTTCCGCGACTTCGCCGGCATGCTGGGCGTGATCGAGGAGCGCCCCGACGAGGGCCGCGACGGCGAAGCCGGCTTTGCCGGCGCCAGCGAGATCGTGGGGACGGACAAGATGCTGGAGCGCATCGAGGAACGCGCCGGCCACGCGGTCGATGCGCCGGCCTACCTGCGCGCCCGCCTCATGGACCTGCTGCTCGGCGACTGGGACCGTCACGTCGACCAGTGGCGCTGGGCGCGTCACGACAGCGCCGGCCTCACGCTGTGGCGGCCCATTCCCCGAGATCGCGACCAGGCGTTCGCGAAGTACGACGGCGTGCTCCTCTGGTTCGCCCGGCAGCGTGCACCACAGCTCGTCAACTTCGGCCCGAAGTACGGGCCGGCGATCGGCCTGGCGTGGAACGCCCGCGTCCTCGACCGGCGCCTGCTGACGTCGCTCGCTTGGCCGTCGTGGGAGGCGGAGGTCGCCGACCTGCAGCGACGCGTCGACGACGGGGTGATCGCCGCCGCCACCGCGTCGCTGCCCCAGGGCACTCCCGCCGGGAGCGCCGAGACGCTCGCCGCGACGCTCCGTGCGCGACGTGACGGGCTCCACACCGTGGCGCGGGCGCTGTACGACCTGCTCTCGGGCGAGGTCGACGTCCACCTGACCGACGCGGACGAGGTGGTCCGCGTCGAGCGCCTGCCGGACTCGACGCGCGTCACGGTCGCGACCGCGGACCGGACGCCGACCTACCTGCGCACCTTTCTCCATCGGGAGACGGACGAGATCCGCCTCTGGCTCCACGGCGGCGACGACCGGCTCGACGTGCAGGGCGAGGGCGGCCCACGGCTGCGCGTGCTCGGCGGCGGCGGGCGCGATTCCCTGCTGAGCGAGGCGCGGGAAACCCGGCTCTACGATCGGGGCGGGCAGTGGCGCGGACCCGATGGCCGCGAGGTCGCGGCCCGCGACGAGCGCTGGGCTCCGGGAGACAGCGCCTACCCGCCACGGGATTGGGGCGGCGCGCGATTCGGCGTGCCCGTGCTGGCCGCCGGTCCCGACGTGGGCGTGGTGGTGGGCGCGTCGCTCGCCTGGGAGCGCTACGGCTTCCGGCAGCTGCCGTATGCGCATCGCTTCGACCTTCGCGCGGCGTGGGCGTTCGGGGCGAATGCGGGAGTGGTCGAGGCGCGCTGGGACGATCGGATGGAGCAGTCCCGTGCCCGGGTGGAGTTGCTGGCGCGT
>DASUOW010000225.1:0-15416 GCA_036276435.1 Gemmatimonadales bacterium | reverse complement strand
CCGCCACGTCCCCGTCGGACAGGTAGGCCTTGACCACCTGGCTCACGTTGATGAGGTCGAGCGGCGCCACGGCGAGCAGCGTCGCGCCGATCTCCTTCGCTTCCGCGGCACGACCGAGGTTCACGTAGACCTGCACCAGGCTCGCGAGCGTGCTGGGGTCCCTCGGGTCGAGTTCGCGGGTCCGCTCGAGCTTCGTGAGCGCGGAGCCCAGGTCGCCGCGGCCGAGATCGGACGCACCCGACTGCCGAAGCAGGCGTGCATCGTTCGGCGCGCCGCGCAGGGCGAGGTCGAGCTCCGCCGACGCGGCCGGCGCGTCCGCGGCGATCGCGAGCAGGTAGCCGGCCTTCGCCGCATGCACGGATGGCGCACCCGGCTGGAGCGCCTCCGCGCGTTCGAGGGCCTGCCGGGCCCGGGCGGCGTTCGCCGGGTCGCGGTTGCCGTTCAGGAAGAGGAACGCGTTCGCGCGCGACAGCAGCGTCCAGGCGTCGCCGAACTGCGCGTCGATCGCGACGGCCTGCTCGAGTTCCTGGATGACGCCTCGCAGGCCCGGCCCGTCGATGGTCTCGTTGAGGTACGCCTGCTGGCCGCGCACGTACGAGCGGTACGCTTCGGCGTTCCGCGTCAGCGGCGAGTCCACCCGCGCCAGCTCGACGGACGACGGCGTCACCGCGAGGGCGGCCAGCACGCCCTTCGCCGCCTTGATCGGCAGCACGGGCAGCTCCGCATCGGCCACGGTCACCGTCTCGCCCCAGAGTTCCTCGCCCGACCGCGAATCCAGCAGCCGCGTGTCCATCGCCGCGCGCCGTCCGGTGCCTTCGCCGTCCCAGCGCACGGTGCCCGTCAGCAGGTAGTCCACCTTCAGGTCCTGACCGATGGTCGCCGGCGACTTGTCGGTGTTCCGGTACTCGCTCACGCTCGACGCGCCGATCACCGTGAGGGCCGACACGTTGCCGAGCCGCCGGCGGAGGTCCTCGACCACGCCGTCGGTGACCGCCGCATTGACGGGCAGCCCCTCGTTGCGGAACGGCAGTACCGCCAGGCGATTCCCCCGCGGCTGATTCGCGGCCGGCGACGGCGCGGCGCCCCGGCCACGCAGCGCGAAGAAGAGCGCCACCGCCGCGAGCCCGGCGATGATCAGGTTGCGCGCCGAGAGCAGCCCGCCGAACCCGCGTGCAGCGGGGGCGGCCGCGACCACCTGCGTCGCCTGCACCGCCGGCATCGCTTCCTGGGACGCGGACGACGGCGTCCGCGCCGCGTCGATCGCCGCGACGAACTCCGTCGCCGAGGCGTAGCGCTCCTCGACGCCCTTCGCGAGCGCCTTCTGCACCACCGTGTCGAGGATCGGCGCCAGCCCGGGACGCACCTGCGGCAGCGGCGCCGGCTTCTCGGTGAGGCTCTTCGTCAGGATCGCGCGCGCGCTCGAGCCCGTGAACGGGGTCTGGCCCGCGAGCATCTCGTAGAGGATGGCCCCGGTGGCGTAGATGTCCGCGCGCCCGTCGATGGCCTTCTCGCCCGTGGCCTGCTCGGGCGCCATGTACTGCGGCGTGCCCACCGCGAGCCCGGTCCGCGTGAGCGACTCGCCCCCGTCCTCCACCGCGCGCGCGATGCCGAAGTCCGCGATCAGCGCGTGCCCCTCGTTCAGCAGGATGTTCGCCGGCTTGATGTCGCGGTGCACGATGCCGCGCTTGTGCGCGTAACCGAGGGCCTCCGCGATCTCGCGCGCGAGCCGCAGCGCCTCCTCGGGCGGCAGGGCTCCGTCGCGCACCAGCCGATCCTTCAGCGTCTCTCCCTCGACGTACGGCATCACGTAGTAGAGCAGCCCATCGGCCGCCCCCGAGTCGTGCATCGTGAGGATGTTCGGGTGGTTGAGCTTGGCCGCGATCTGCACTTCGCGCAGGAAGCGATCGGCGCCCAGCGTCGCGGCGAGCTCGGGCCGCATCACCTTCACCGCCACCTGGCGCTGGTGCTTGAGGTCCTCGGCGAGATACACCGTCGCCATGCCGCCCTCGCCCAGCACCCGCTCGATCTTGTAGCGGCCCGCGAGGGCCTGCGTCACCTGCGCGACCTCGAACGCCCCCGTGCTCTGGGTGCGCGGCGGCACCCCCGGCTCGGTCGGCGTGGCGGTGCCGCAACGCATGCAGAACTGCGCGTCCGCGGGCAGCGCCGACTGGCACGACGAACAGGCGCGATCGGTCAGGGCCAAGGCGGCTCCGGAACAGGCGGAAATGGAAAACGGGATGGGTATATAGATATGGCGGGCCGGACGCCCCTACGCAACCTTCGACGAATTCGGGACTTGCGTCTGGCGTCCGACCACCGGAAACCCTACGTTGGACGACTCGCCCATCCCTCGGCCCAGAGAGGTTCCGGAGTGACGATCACCACCCGCCGCGCCCTGCTCGTCCTGTCGCTCGCCCTCCTGCTTCACGACGAGGCAGCCGCCCAACAGGACCGGCTCGGCACCCTCACCTTCAGCAATTCCGGCGCCGCCGCCGCCCAGCCCGACTTCCTCCGCGGCGTGCTCCTGCTGCACAGCTTCGAGTACGACGACGCGCGAGCCGCCTTCCGCGCCGCGCAGGCGAAGGACCCGGCCTTCGCGCTGGCCTACTGGGGCGATGCGCTCACCTGGACGCACGGCCTCTGGAACGAGCAGAACCGCGACTCCGCCCGCGCCGCCCTCGTGCGCCTCGCCCCCACACCTGCCGAACGCGCCGCGAAGGCGCCGACGCCGCGCGAGAAGGCGTACCTCGCGTCGGTCGAGGTGCTCTACGGCGAGGGCGAGAAGGCGCGCCGCGACACCCTCTACGCCCGCGCCCTCGAGGCACTCGTCCGCGCGTATCCCGACGACGACGAGGCGAAGCTCTTCCATGCCCTCGCCATCATGAGCGAGAGCCAGGCCGTCCGGAACGTCCCCGCGTACATGCGCGGCGGCGCCATGGCGCTCGACGTCTTCGCCCGCCAGCCCGACCATCCCGGCGCCGCGCACTACGTCATCCACGCCTTCGACGATCCCGTGCACGCCCCCCTCGGCCTGCCCGCCGCGCGCGCCTACGCGCGCATCGCCCCAGGCGCCGATCACGCGCAGCACATGACGACGCACATCTTCCTCGCCCTCGGCATGTGGCCCGAGACGGTGGCGCAGAACGTCGTCGCCTCCGGACCGGACAGCGCGCGGTGGCAGCCCGGGCACTACACCTACTGGATGCACTACGGCCTGCTGCAACAGGGACGCTACGACGAGGCCGCGCGGCTGCTCGACCGCCTGCACACGCAGATGCCCGCCAGGGCGAGCATCGGGCGCCGCGCGTATCTCACCAACGCGCGCGGCCAGCAGGTGCTCAACGCCGAGCGCTGGAACGATCCGGCCCTTGCCTGGACCGTGCCCATCGACGACGCCGGCTCGGTCCCGCAGGCCGTCGACGCCTTCACCCGCGGTTACGCCGCCTTGCAGCGGGGCGACCGCGCCGCGGCGAAACGAGCACTCGCCGCCATCGACGCCGTCCGCGGCAAGCCGGCCGGTCCGCTGGGCGGGCTGCCCGAGATGCCCGCCGTGCTGGCCGACGAGCTTCGCGCTGCGATCCTGCGCGCCGAGGGGAACAAGGCGGAGGCCCAGCGACTCCTCCGCGCCGTCGGTGAGCGGGCGGCGACGCTGCCCGCCGAGTTCGGCCCGCCCGATCTCGTGAAGCCGCCGCAGGAGCTGCTCGGCGAATGGCTCCTGGCCGACGGCGACGCGCACGCGGCGCAGCGGGCGTTCGCGCGCGCGCTCGAGCTGTGGCCCGGACGCCTGCGCGCGCTGCAGGGACTCGCCGCCGCCGCCGCGAAGGCGGGCGACACCGCCGTCGCCGACGCCGCGCGGGCGCAGCTCCCGCCGGGCATCGCCGGCTGAAGAGCCCTTCACACCGCCTTCACCCCGAATCACTCGCGCAGCGCTCGGGTACGCCGCATGTTGGGAGGTCATCCCCCGACCTCTCACCCACGGTGCCATGGGCGAACACGACGTGCTTCCCAGTCTCGACGACGAACAGCGCCGCCGCTTCTCGCGCGCGGTGCTCGACGATCTCCGGGCACTGGACCGGATGTGCACCGCCGGCCTGATCGAGCAGGGGATGCGCCGCATCGGCGCCGAGCAGGAGATGTTCCTCGTGGACCGCTCGGGCCGCCCGGCGCCGATCGCGCTCGACCTCCTGCCGGAACTCGGCGAGGGATTCACCACCGAGATCGGCCGCTTCAACCTCGAGTGCAACCTCCCGCCGTCGCTGCTCGGCCCCGGCGCGCTCCGCGCCATGGAGGCGGACCTCGACACGCAGCTGGCGCGCGTGCGCGCCGCCGCCCAGCAGCGGGGCGCCGACGTGCTGCTGGCCGGCATCCTCCCCAGCATCGACCTCGCCGACCTCGTCGTCGAGAACCTGACGCCGCTCCCCCGCTACCACGAGCTCAACCACCTCATCACCACGCTCACCGGCGGCCCGGTGCGCACGCTCATCCAGGGCCGCGACAACCTGCAGGTGAGCCTCGACAACGTGATGCTCGAGGCGTGCAACACCAGCTTCCAGGTGCACCTGCAGGTGAGCGCCGAGGAGTTCGCGCGGTTCTACAACGTGGCGCAGCTCGTGGCGGGACCGGTGGTGGCGGCGTCGGCCAACTCGCCCATCCTGCTGCAGCACCGGCTGTGGCACGAGACGCGGATCCCCGCGTTCGAGCAGTCCATCGACATCCGCAGCGCGCCCAGCCGCCAGCGCGGCACGTACCAGCGGGTGAGCTTCGGCGAGGGCTGGGTCAACGACTCCCTGCTCGAGCTGCTGCAGGACCAGGTGGCGCGCCACCGCGTCATGATGATGGGCGAGACGGGCGAGTCGTCGCTGGACGTGCTCGCGCGCGGCGAGGTGCCGCGGCTCCGCGCGCTCTGCCTGCACAACGGCTCGGTGTACCGCTGGAACCGCCCGTGCTACGGCATCCTCGACGGCAAGCCGCACCTGCGCATCGAGCACCGGCCCCTGCCCGCGGGCCCCACGGTCGTCGACGAGGTGGCCAACGCCGCCCTCCTCCTCGGCCTCATGCTGGGCATCGAGCGCACCTACGGCGACGTGCGCGCCCGCTTCAACTTCGGCGACGCGCGCGGGAACTTCGTCGCCGCCGCGCGTTATGGGCTCTACGCCGGCTTCCGCTGGGAGGGCGACGAGGCCATCGACGCGCGCACGCTGCTGTCGCAGCGGCTCATCCCGCTCGCCCGCGAGGGCCTGCGCGAGGCCGGCGTCACCACTGAGGAGTGCGACCGCTACCTCGGCCTCATGGACGCCCGCGTGCGCACCGGCCGCAACGGCGCCGCCTGGATGCTCGAGGCCTACCAGGCCCTCGGCGGCATCCGCAGCCCCACCGTGCGGAGCCAGGTGCTCACCCGCGCCATCATGGCGCGCCAGTGGATCGGCGTGCCCGTGCACGAGTGGACGCTGCCCAGCATGTCCGACGAGGGCCGCTGGCAGGAACGCTTCCAGCGCGTGAGCCAGGTCATGTCCACCGACATCTTCACCATCGGCCCCGACGACCTCGTGGACGTGGCGGCGGCGGTCATGCACTGGAAGCGCATCCGCCACGTGCCGGTGGAGGACGCCGGTGGCCGGCTCGTGGGGCTCGTGTCGTATCGGGCGCTGGTGCGGCTCGTCGGGGAGGGACGCGGCGGGCAGCCGGTGCCGGTGCGGGAGATCATGCAGCCCGACCCGGTCACGGTGAGTCCCGCCGAGAGCTGCCGCAACGCCGTCCGCCTCATGCACGACCGCAAGCTGTCCTGCCTCCCCGTGGTGCACGAAGGCCGGCTCGTCGGTATCGTTAGCGAGCGGGATTTCCTGCAGGTCGCGCTCGAGCTGTTCGACGGCATGCTGGCGCAGGACGAGCGCGACCCTCCCCCCTAGCGCCTCCGGGGCTCATGAACGACATCGGTCCGCTGCATCCCCAGATCGTCCACTTCGTCGTCGCGCTGGGGTTCGTCGGCGTGGCGTTCCGGCTGGTGTCGCTGACGGGCCTGCTCCCCTGGACGAAGCAGGCCGCCACCGCCCTCATCCTGATCGCCGCCGTGGCGAGTGCCGCCGCCGTGAAGTCGGGCGACGAGGCGCACGGCCCCGCCGAGCGCATCCCCGGCGCGCGCGAGGTGGTGCAGGAGCACGAGGAGCGCGGCGAGTGGGCGCGCAACCTCTTCCTGCTCCTCGGCGCCATCGAGATCGGCGCGTGGGCGCTGCGGAAGCAGGGCAAGGCGCACCGCCTGATGATGGCGGCCTCCGGCGTCGCCGGCATCGCGGCGTGCGTGGCGCTCTACCGGGCGGCGGAGGAGGGCGGCGAGCTGGTGTACTCGTACGCCGGCGGCGTCGGCTTCCGCTCCGGCGACTCGACCGACGTGCAGAAGCTGCTCGTGGCCGGGCTCTATCATCAGGCGCGCATCGCGAGCGCGCAGGGCCGTCACGAGGAGGCGGCGCGCCTCGTCGACGAGCTCCGCCTGCAGAAGCCCGACGATCCGTCGGTGGCGCTGATGAGCATCCAGTCGCGCATCCGCGATCGCAACGATCCCGTCGGCGCGCTCACCGCGCTCGCGGCGTTCGAGCCGCCGGACGACAACCCGCGCTTCGCCATCCAGAAGGGCATCCTGACGGGCGAAGCCCTCGCCGCCACGGGGGCGAAGGACTCCGCGCGCATCGTGCTGAACCAGCTGAAGGCGAAGTATCCGCGCGCCGAGCGCGCGGTGGCGGAGGCGCTGAACAAGCTGGAGTGATCAGGCGCGTCGCCCTGCTCATTGCGAGGAGCGAGCGCAGCGAGCGACGAAGCAATCCGGGTGCGAAGAGCGGAGCCCGGTGTGCGCGCACCGGACTCCGCTCTTCGCACCCGGATTGCTTCGGCCCTTGCGGGGCCTCGCAATGAGCAGGGGCTCTTTTCCCCGCTTCACGTCGCTTCAGCGACAGCCTTCAGCCGAGCCGCGGCTTCAGCCGCGAGACCCGATGCGCGCCGCCCCGTCAGCCGCCCCCCCCCAGCAGCGCCCGCACCTCCGCCGCAAGCAGCGCGTTCGTCGCCACCCCGCTGCCCCCCGACGCCGTCTCCTCCCCTTCCCAGCTCGTGAATCGTCCGCCCGCCTCGGTGATGATCGGCTGCAGGCACGCGCTGTCCCAGAGGTTGAGCACCGGGTCGAGCATCGCCTCGGCGCGGCCGGTGGCCACGAGCAGGTAGCCGTAGCAGTCGCCCCAGGTGCGGCTGACGCGGACGCGACGCGCCAGCGCGTGCCATCCCGCGAGTCGTTCCTCCGACGGAAAGCCCGAGAGATCGGTGGTGCACGCCGTGGCCGTCGCGAGGTCGCCGACGCTCGACACCGCCGCACGGCTGCCGTTGTGCCAGCACCCTTCCCCCGGCGCGGCCGTCAGCGACTCCTCCACCGCCGGGAACGCCGCCGCGCCCGCGAGCACGCGATCGCCGTCCATCACCGCCACCAGGCTGCCCCACAGCGGCACGCCCGCCACGAACGCCTTCGTGCCGTCGATGGGATCGATGATCCAGCGGCGACCCGTCGTGCCCGGCGTCTCGCCCAGCTCCTCGCCCAGCACGCCGTCACCCGGGAAGCGCGCCACGACCCACTCCCGGATGGCGCGCTCCGCCGCGCGGTCGGCCGCCGTGACCGGCGATCCGTCCGCCTTCCACTCGGTGAGGATGCCCGCGCGCCACTTCGCCAGCGCGATGCGGCCGCCGAGTTGCGCCGCTTCGAGCGCGGCGTGGAGCAGGCTGGACGTCTGCGACATGAGGATCCGGGAGAGAGGTGACGCAAGGTCGGCGCGCCCGGCCGATGCACGCAAGTCGGCCCGCGGCCGACGCTTCGCCCGCCCCGGCAATCCTCGCACTACGCTCGCGCCGGCCCAGCTCGCCAACCGTCCGGCGCGGGCCGAAGGCCCGGCGCTATCACGTTGGCCTGCAACGTGTTGCGCGTCACGACCGCCCCGGCGTGAACCCGGCCTCACGCATGGCCGCGTTCTTGCCATTTTGACCGGAGATCGCCGTTCAACCCGTTCACCCATCGCGGTTTGCCGCCGCCCACTCCCTGCGGAGAGGCATGGCCCACGCTTCGCCCGGACGCCAGATCGGTCCCGCCACGGTTGTCGCCGCGGTGTACGGGCTCGCGTACCTCGTCTTCGAGCGCGCCGGCGTGGGCGGTCAGGCGCTGCGCGACGTGGTCGGCAACGCGGCGTTCCTGCCGCTCAACCTGCTCGCCGCGGGACTCGGGTTCGCGGCCTCGCGGCAGCTCGTGCTCGACGTCGGCGTCCGGCGCGCGCTCCGCTGGCTCGCGTGGGGCGGCGTCGCGGTGTTCGCGGGCAACTGCATCTCGCTCTTCTACCTGCTCGCGCTCAGCGAGAAGCCGCCCGTTTCCTGGGCCGATGTCCTCTACCTGAGCGACATGGCCCTGATGATGGCGGCCCTGCTGCATTTCCCGCTCAGTCGCCGCATCAGCCTCGAGCGCTGGAAGCTCGGCCTCGACGCCGCGATGGTGCTCGTCGGGGGCGGCGTGCTGGTGTGGTACTTCGCGATCCGCCCCACCGCCGCGGCCACGGCGCCCGGCAACCTCGCCGAGACCGTGCTCGCGTTCGCCTACCCGCTCGCCGACCTGCTGCTCCTGCTCGCCATCACCACCGTGCTGCTCCGCGGCCCGCTCGACGCCAACCGGCTCGCGTTCGGCTGCCTCGTGGCGGGGATGTTCACGAGCATCGTCGGCGACCTCACCTTCGACATCGTCCTGGCCCAGACCGGCGAGCGGAGCGCGAGCTGGCCCGATGCCGTCTACCTGCTCTCCTACCTGCTGCTCATCGCGGGCACCGAGCAGTACCTCCGGCATCCGCTGCCGCGCGGCTGGACGGCGGAGGACCAGGCCGCGCGGCCGCAGCCGCTGAGTCCGCTGCCGTACGTCGCCGCCGCCGCCGTCTTCGCGCTGCTGCTCATCGTGGCGCTCACCGAGTGGAGCGACCCGGTGAGCGGCCTCGCCATCGGTGCCGTGCTCATGACGCTGTTCATGGTGGCGCGGCAGCTGATGGCGGTGCGCCAGAACGTGCACCTGCTCGCCGAGACCGCCGTGCGGCAGAACGAGGCGCGCTTCCGCTCGCTGGTGCAGCACTCGTCCGACGTGACCCTGATCATCGACGCGGGTGCCACCATCCGCTACGTGAGCCCCTCCGCCGCCCGCGTGCTGCGCTACGACGTCGCCACGCTGCCCGGCCGCTCGCTCAACTCGCTCATCGAGCCGGCCGACCAGTCGCGCGTCGAGCAGTTCGTGCTCGCCGCCGCCGACGGCACCGGTGCCAGCGCGCCGATCGAGTGGCGGTTCCGCCAGCCCGACGGCGCCCCGCTCCACGCCGAGGTCGTCGCCACCAACCTGCTCGCCGACCCGACGGTGCGCGGCATCGTGCTGAACACGCGCGACGTGAGCGAGCGCAAGCGGCTCGAGCACGAGCTCGTGCACCAGGCGTTCCACGACCCGCTCACGGGACTCGCCAACCGCGCGCTGTTCCGCGACCGCGTGAGCCACGCCCTGGCGCTCGCGCTGCGCCAGCGCCGCGAGATCACCGTGCTCTTCCTCGACCTCGACGACTTCAAGAAGGTCAACGACAGCCTCGGCCACTCCGCCGGCGACCGCCTGCTCGTCGCCGCCGCGGAGCGCTTCCGCTCCTGCGCCCGCACCACCGACACCGTCGCCCGCCTCGGCGGCGACGAGTTCGCCATCCTGGTCGAGGACGGCGTGGGCCGGCACGACCACGAGGCGCTCGCCGAGCGGCTGCGCTCGGCGATGGCCCAGCCGTTCACGCTCAACGGCACCGAGGTGTTCGTCTCGGCGAGCATCGGCGTCGCCGTCTCCCGCGGCGACCACACCGCCGACTCGCCGCTCGAGGCGGCCGACGAGGTGCTCCGCAACGCCGACGTGGCCATGTACGCCGCCAAGCGCGCCGGCAAGGGACGCGTCGAGGCCTACGAGTCGAGCATGTCGGCCGACGTGCGCTACCGGCTGGAGCTGGAACGCGCCCTCCGCCACGCGCTCGAGCACGACGAGCTGGTGCTGCACTACCAGCCCATCATCGTCCTCGGCACCGGCGCGGTGCGTGGCGTGGAGGCGCTGGTGCGGTGGGAGCATCCGCAGTTCGGCCACCTGCTGCCGCAGCAGTTCATTCCGCTCGCGGAGGAGACGGGCCTCATCACGCAGGTCGGCAACTGGGTGCTGCGGGAGGCGTGCCGCCAGCTGATGGCGTGGCGCGACGCCGGGATGAGCCGCGAGCTGCGCATCGCCGTCAACGTCTCCAGCCGCGAGCTGCTCCACGACCGCGACATCGCCGCCGACGTGGCCGCCGTGCTCGCCGACACCGGGCTCGAGGCCCGGCAGCTCGTGCTCGAGATCACCGAGAGCGTGCTGATGCAGCAGACGTCCAACGCGCTCGACAAGCTGAACGAGCTCAAGGCCCTCGGCGTGCGGCTGGCCATCGACGACTTCGGCACCGGCTACTCGTCGCTCAGCTACCTCAAGCGCTTCCCGATCGACGTGCTGAAGATCGCCAAGCCGTTCATCGAGGACATCGAGGCCGGCCGCGACCACGCCGCCCTCGCCAGCGCCATCGTCGGCCTGACGCGCACGCTGCACCTGAGCGCGGTCGCCGAGGGCATCGAGAACGTCCGGCAGGTCGAGGCGCTCGTCGAGCTCGGCTGCGAGTTCGGGCAGGGGCACCACTTCGCGCCCGCCATGCCGGCCGACGACCTCGCCCGCTTCGTGGCCGACCGCGCCAGCGTGAGCCTGCTGCGCATCTAGCCGTCGCCCGGCGCCGCGTCCTCCCGGAGCCGGTACCCCACACCCGGTTCCGTCGTGAGCAGCCGCGGGCGCGCCGAATCGGACTCGAGCTTCTGCCGCAGCTGGGCCATGTAGACGCGCAGGTAGTGCGTCTGGTCCACATAGCCCGCCCCCCAGACCTCCTGCAGCAGCTGCCGGTGCGTGATCACGCGGCCCGCGTGCCGGATCAGTGCGGCCAGCAGCTTGTACTCCGTCGGCGTGAGGTGCACTTCCTGGCTGCCGCGATACACCTGCCGGCGCAGCAGGTCCACGCGCAGGTCGCCCGTCTCGAAGACGGGCCGGGGCTCGGCGTTGGCCGGCAGCGCGGCGTGCCGGAGCGCCACGCGGATCCGGGCGAGCAGCTCCTGCGCGCCGAACGGCTTGGTCAGGTAGTCGTCGGCGCCCTCGTCGAGTGCCGCCACCTTGTCGGATTCCCGCCCGCGCGCCGACAGGACGATGATCGGCGTGCGCGCGTTCGCGCGGAGTGCGCGGGCCACTTCCAGGCCATCGGCGTCCGGCAGCCCCAGGTCGAGCAGGACGAGGTCGGGGTTCCGCCCGGCCGCCTGCATCAGGCCCTCGCGCGCCGTCGCGGCCTCCACCACCTGATAGTCGTGCGCACGCAGGGTGGCGCGCAGGAAGCGCCGCATCTGCGGCTCGTCCTCGATGATCAGCACGACGGGGTTCGCGGCGGCCATGTGCGGCTCAACCTGCCCGGGCACCGGCGGCGTCCGTCGCCGCCGCGGCCTCGGGCGGCACCGGCGCCAGCGGCGGTCCCTGCAGCGGCAGCGTGAAGCGGAACGCCGCCCCGCCGCCGGGAGCCGGCTCCACCCAGATCCGTCCGCCGTGCGCGGCGACGATGCCGCGACAGATCGTCAGGCCGAGTCCCGCACCGCCGACCTGGCGGTCGCCGTCCGTGCCCGCCGCGCCGACGCGATGGAACTTCTCGAAGACGGCCTCCTCGGCCGATGCGGGTATGCCCGGGCCACGATCGCGCACCGTCACCACGACGTCCTCGCCCCGGCGGGTCGCGGTGACGGTGACCGGCGTGCCCTCCGGGCAGTACTTCGCCGCATTCTCGAGGAGGTTGATGAAGACCTGCTCGATCAAGAGCTCGTCGATCGGCACGAGCGGCAGGTCCGGCGGCAGGTCCACCTCCACGTGGTGGTGACGCAGCCGCTCCTCCAGCCGCATCAGCGCGACGCCGAGCGACTCCTCCAGCGGCTGCCACTGCTTGCGCACCGCGAGCGCGCCGGCTTCCACCCGGACCATGTCGAGGAGGTTCGCCACCAGCCGCGTCATCCGGCGGGATTCCTCGAGGATCGCCTCGGTCAGGTCCCGCCGCACCTCGCCGGGGAGGCCGGCGTCGTCCTGCAGCAGGCTGCTCGCGGCGCCCTCGATGCTTGCCAGCGGCGTGCGGAGGTCGTGCGACAGCGAGCTCAGCAGCGCCGTGCGGAGCCGTTCGCCCTCCACCTCCACCCGGGCCGTCTCGTGCTGCGCCGTCAGCGAGGCGCGCTCGAGCGCGATCCCCACCTGCTCGCCCATCGCGGCCAGCAGCTCGAGGTTGCGTTCGGGCACGGCCTCCTCACTCTCGCCCGGCTGCACGATCGCCACGCCCACGACGCGCGCCGCGGACCGCAGCGGCACCACCAGCACCTCGGTATCGGCGCAGTGGTCGGTGCCGGCACCCGCCACCTGCCCATGCTGGAACGACCACAGCGCCGCGACACGCGCCGATGGATCGGGGATCACGGCAGCGGGCAGCCATTCGTCCGGACCACCCGCGTGCGCGAGCGACTCGCCCACGTGCATCGACACGCGGCCGCCGGCCGCCTGCCCGAGGTGCCGCGTGGCGACGTCGATCAGGTCCGCGCTCGTGCCGGCGCCGGCGAGCTCCCGGTTGAGCGCCGACAGCGTGGACGCCACGTGCGCCCGCACGTCCGCCGCTTCGGCCTGTCGCCGGATCCTCGCGGTGAGGCGGCTCATGAGCGTCGCCACGGCCAGCATCACCACGAAGGTGAGGATGTAGTCCGCGTCGTGGACGTGGAACGTGTAGTAGGGCGGGACGAACATGAAGTTGAACGCGGCGATGCTCAGCGCGGACGCGACCAGCGCCGGCCCGAGGCGCGTGCGGGCCGCGACCCCCACGACCGCCAGCAGGAACAGCATCGCCATGTCGATCGTGTTGAAGTACGGCCGGAGCGCCACGCCGAGCAGCGTCGTCAGGAGCACGCCGGCGACGGCCACGGCATACTCGACGGCGGCACCTCGACTTCCCGAACGCTGCCTTTCCGTGTCGCGCTGCGCCATGCGGTGCCGTCCCTTCGCGATATGCGCCAGCCTGCCCTGCCCCTCTAGATACATGACCCGCGCATCAAGAACGTGTCAGGATTTCGTCGTGGGGGCTGCCCGGCGCCCGGGGCGTGCGCACTATTCGGCCCGACAACAGGGCCGGCCGGCTCGGCCGGCGGACGCAGCCCGAGAACCGGAAGGTACGCCCGCACCCATGACGGTGGCCGAACCCGCAGTTGCCACGCACGATCACGCGCCGAGTCACGGCCACCCGCCGTCCCCGCGCGGCCGCTACCTCGCGAGCCTGTCGCTGGCGGCGCTCGGCATCGTGTACGGCGACATCGGCACGAGCCCGCTCTACGCCGTGCGGGAGTCGTTCCTCCCAGTCCATGGGATCGCGCCGACGGCCGAGAACATCATCGGCGTGCTCTCGCTGATCGTCTGGTCGCTCCTGCTCGTGATCTCGGTGAAGTACCTCGTCTTCATCCTGCGCGCGGACAACCGGGGCGAGGGCGGCATCCTCGCGCTCGCCTCGCTCGCGACCCCGATGGGCGCCCGGCAGGCGGGCGGCCGGCCCGCGCTGATCGCGCTGGGGCTGTTCGGCACCGCGCTGCTCTACGGGGACGGCGCCATCACGCCGGCGATCTCGGTGCTGAGCGCGGTCGAGGGACTCGAGGTCGCGACGCCGCTCTTCCAGCCGTACATCCTTCCGATCACCCTCACCATCCTCGTCCTGCTCTTCGCCGTCCAGCGGCACGGCACCGCGGGCATCGGCCGCGTCTTCGGTCCGGTGACCCTCCTCTGGTTCGCCACGCTGGCCGTGCTCGGCGTCGCGCAGATCGTCCAGGAACCGCGCGTGCTCGCCGCCGTGGCGCCCACCCATGGACTGCGATTCTTCGTCCGCAACGGCTGGCACGGCTTCGTCGTGCTGGGCTCGGTCTTCCTGGTGGTCACCGGCGGGGAGGCGCTCTACGCCGACATGGGGCACTTCGGCCGGCGCCCCATCCGGCTCGCCTGGTTCGTCGTGGTGCTGCCGGCACTCCTGCTCAACTACCTCGGGCAGGGCGCGCTGCTCATGCGGCAGCCCGAGGCCATCGCGCATCCCTTCTACCGCATGGCCCCGGACTGGGCGCTCTATCCGGTGGTCGTCATCGCCACCGCCGCGACGGTGATCGCGTCGCAGGCGCTCATCTCGGGCGCCTTCTCGCTCACGATGCACGCCGTGCAGCTCGGCTACCTCCCGCGCGTGACGATCGAGCACACCAGCGAGCGCGAGCGGGGCCAGATCTACATCCCGGGCGTCAACTGGCTGCTCATGCTCGCCTGCATCGGCCTGGTCGTGGGCTTCGGCTCCTCGAGCAGCCTCGCGGCCGCGTACGGCGTCGCCGTCACCACCACGATGGTGATCACGACACTCCTCTTCTTCGTGGTGGCGCGCAGGCGCTGGCACTGGGGGTGGCCCGCCGCCGCCGGAATCACGGCGGCCTTCCTGGTGATCGACCTCGCGTTCTGGGGGGCGAACCTCATCAAGATCCCGCACGGCGGCTGGTTCCCGCTCGTCGTCGGGGCGCTCATCTACGCCGTCATGGCCACGTGGCGCCGGGGTCGCCACGCGCTGGCCGAGCGCGTGGGCGGCGGGCTCATGCCGATGGACCTCTTCCTGGAGAGCATCGCGCGGTCCGCGCCGCACCGGGTGCGCGGCACGTCGGTGTTCATGTACGGCAACCCCGCGGCCACGCCGCCGGCGCTGCTGCACAACCTCAAGCACAACCAGGTGCTCCACGAGCGCGTCGTCTTCCTCACGGTCGAGACGGCGGAGGTGCCGCACGTCCTGCCCGACGAGCGAGCCTCCGTCGTCGACCTGGGCAGCGGCTTCTTCCGGGTCGTCCTCCGCTACGGGTTCCGCGAGCGACCCGACGTGCCGGAGGGCCTCAAGGCGCTGGCCCCCCTCGGGCTCACCTTCAAGCACCTGGAGACGACCTACTTTCTGGGCCGCGAGACGATCGTCCCGTCGAAGACGCCGGCGATGCCGAAGCTGGGCGGGCATCTCTTCGCCGTGATGTCGCGCAACGAGCGCACGGCGAGTTCCTTCTTCTGCCTGCCCCCGAACCGGGTGGTCGAGCTGGGCGCGCAGATCGAGCTGTAGGGCCGCCCGGCGGCCGGCGGACGTTATCTTAGGGGCCCATGACGCGCCCCGTCCCCGAGCTTCTCGCTCCCGCCGGCACCCTCGACGCCGCCCGCGCCGCCCTCGCCAACGGCGCCGACGCCGTATACCTCGGCGCCGAGCGCTTCAACGCCCGCG
>DASUOW010000224.1:0-2076 GCA_036276435.1 Gemmatimonadales bacterium | reverse complement strand
CTCGAGGCCGTCCTCGACGAGGTCCACGTGCAGGCGCTGCTCCTCGAGCCCGCGGCGCACGTACTGGCCGACGGTGCGGTCGTCCTCGACGACGAGGATCTTCACGGCGCCACCGGCAGCGACACCCGGAACAGGCTGCCCCGCCCCGGATGGCTGTCCACCTCGATGCGCCCGCGATGCTCCTCGACGATGCCGTAGCAGATCGACAGCCCGAGTCCGGTGCCCCGCCCCTGGGCCTTGGTGGTGAAGAACGGCTCGAAGATCCGCGACTGCACCGGCGCCGGGATGCCGCGGCCCGTGTCCTCCACCTCGACGAGCACCTCGTGCTCGCGCACGCGGCTGCGCAGCGTCCGCACGGTGAGCCGGCCGCCGGGATCCATCGCGTCGAGCGCGTTGAGCAGGAGCGCCATCATCACCTGGATCAGCTGCTCCTGGTTCGCCTCGACCAGCGGCAGGTCGGGCGCGAGCTCGGTCTGCACCACGTAGTGCTTGTAGCGCTCGTGGTGCTTGAAGAGGAAGAGCGCGTCCTCGACCATCGCGGTCACCGAGACCGGCGCCTTCCGCGTGCCCTTGGGCCGGCTGAAGTCGAGCAGGCCGTCGACGATGGAGGTGCAGCGCTGCACCTCCTTGTCGATGATGTCGGCGTACTCCTGGATCGCGGGCACGCCCGTCCCCGAGCAGTCGGCGAGCCGCCCCTCGATGGCGGCGACGCAGGCGCCGATCGTCGCGAGCGGGTTGTTGATCTCGTGCATGACGCCGGCGGCGAGCTGGCCCACGGCGGCCAGCTTCTCGCTCTGCATGATCTGCACCTGGATGCCGCGCCACTCGGTGACGTCCTCGCCGATCGTGATGACGTGCGTCACCGCGTCGCCGTCGAGGCGCATCGGGATCCGGGTGATGCGATAGATGCGCGTCTCGCCGTCGCGGGGCACCTCGAGCTCGATCCGGTGGAGCTGGCCGCTCCGGAACACCGCGTCGAACTCCGCCTGCAGCTGGGCGGCGGGCTGCCGGGTGAGCACGTCGAAGAGCCGCCGCCCCACCGCGTCCTGCCGCGGCACGCCCTGGGTGCCGGTCTCGCGCTTGTGGTTCCAGACGAGGATGCGGTAGTCGCGGTCGACGACGTAGAGGCCCACCGGCAGGCTGTCGATGACGTGCGACGTGAACCGGCGCTGTTCGTCGATCTCGCGCGACTGCGCGGCGACCTCGAAGGCGAGGTCCTCGGAGAGCTCGGTGGCGGCGAGGAAGGGGACGAGCACGTCGCACAGCACCGCGAGCAGCGGCAGCATACCGGGCGTGGCGCCGACGACCTCGAGCACGCCCAGGCGGTCGTGGTCGTGCACCATGGCGCCGCGCCACGCGTCGCCGGGCGGCGGGAGCAGGTCGAGCCGCTCGACCCGCTCGGGACCGTCCGGGACCGTGCCGCTGGCGATGCGACGGAAGGTGGTCGCGTTGGGCTCGTGCACCCAGAGCGCCACGCCGCGCACGCCCAGCTCGCGGCAGAGCGTCGCCGCCACGGAGCCCAGGGCCTCCACCGCCGGCAGGCCGGCGTTGAGCTGGCTCGCCACCGAGCCCACGATCGCCAACCCGCGCTCGGCGACGGCGCCCGGAAGGCTCGCGGTCATCGACGGCTCAGCGGCTCGCGCGACCCGCGGGCGTGCGGCCCGAGGCCACCGCGACGTTCACGATGCGCCAGGAACCCTCTCCCCGGCGCAGCACGAAGTGCTCGAGCACGTCCTCCCGCTCCTTCCGCTCGTCGCTGCCGCGGCGCGTCGTCACCCAGGCGGTGGCGAGGTCGCCTTCCTGCCGCAGGTCCATGCGCACCACCCGCAGCTCGCCGGGCGACGGATCGCCCGCCGGGTCGGCGCGCGGCCGGCTCCGATGGTAGGTGAGGATGAGGCGCTGGATCTCGACCTGGTCCTGCCGGCTGCCGCGGGGGGTGTGGTCCTCGAGACGGCAGCCGGGAAGCGCGGCGAGCGCGAGCAGGAGGGTCCAGCGAAGGGCACGGGACATGAGGCCGGAGCTTAACACGGCGTTAGCCATACGCAACGACTTCGTGGCGGTCGCGCACCTCGAAGC